>MTNE01000159.1 GCA_002011355.1 Thermoplasmatales archaeon JdFR-43
GTGCCATCAACATCCTGGCCATTCCACTCAACATTGAACACGAGGGTTACATTCTTGTCCACATTCTTAACGAGAAGGCTTGGATCCACAGTCACTGTTGCCCTGGATACAGTAAAGCTTGGCTCATTATTCATGTTATCATGCTTCTTGTCTGTTGTCCTTACATACAGATAGTATGTACCTGGCTCTGTGAAGTATCTCTCAAATGTGTAGTTTCCATCACTTCCAGTATATGCTACTCCATCTGTTAGCTCCAATTCGCCCTCATGCAGTTTCTGCAATTCTGTTTCATTTAGTATGTAAAATTCAAATGTATCTGCATATGGTGCGCCATTTCTTGTTATATTCACTGCAAATTCTGTCATTTCTCCAGCCAAAACATTTGCTGGCGCCAAAGCCACATCTAAATCATGGGCTGGCTGTGAGCGTATTTTTGCATAGGCATAGAAGGTCTCTCCACCTGGTGTCTGGAAGGTTGCAATAACAATGATATTTCGGGCTGCATATTTGGACGAAATTGTGAATTCGTATACACCATTTAAGCCCTTACCACTTGAGCCGTCTCCAGTTATGCTTCCATTTTCTACTGCCTCTGCAAGTTTATATGGCACATTTTCGTCTTCATAATACATCATGACCTGAGCATTTGGAACTATGTTTCCATAGTTGTCCTTAACTGTAACTGTTATGTTTGTTGGAGTGTCCACAATAATTGTATCTGGTTCAGCTGTGATATATCCTCCTTTTATAACACTGATGGTCTCGCCAGCCTCTCCTTTATCTGGCCATGTTACATTAACATAAATCTTTCCATTTCCTTTGGTTGGAAATACTGTTATGTTCCATATTCCATCTTTCCAGTATTCATATGCTGTCTTTGGTGGCGCATACAATATATCTCCTTCCACACTGATACGATCTGTTATGTTCTCGTTATCTGCTCCTATTCCCAAAGCTTCTGGAGATCCATATGTTGTCATATTCTCCCCGAATATCTGGATTTGTATTACCTGGCTGTTGTTCTCTGCATCCATTACATCAATTTCTGCTGAGCTCAAAAGCTTGAGATTTACTGGAGGAGCTGCCTGAATNGTATAATCTGTCTCTCCTATATACTCCCAGTTTCCATCTTCTGTAACATCAACACTTATGTTTATGACGTAATCACCAGCTTCCCACATACCTGATGTAAGATTGAGGAGTTTGCCAACAATGTCAAAATTAATTGGACCTCCTGTTTCAACTGTTGTTCCTGTCTTTGCATACCAAGCATAGAGTTCACCATCCTTGTATATAGAAATGTTATAATCGCTGGCAAGCAATGCCAGTCCATCTTCTGGATATGTTACCTCAAAAACAACTGTACCAATATCAAAGCCACCTACTGCATTGTTACTTATCAAAGTTATATTTGGTGCAACAGGGTTAACCANAACAACATCATATCCAAATGCATTTGGATNATCTGGATCACCAATATATGCTGAAACATTATATTCTCCAGCTCCTTTCTGTCCAATATTTATATCCAAGAAACTATAACTTCCATCTGCCGCCACGCCTGTGGTGTCGAAGCTTCCATCAGGATATGTGAGTCTAACTGTGGCCTGTGTTGCTGCCTCTCCATTCATCATAACTGTTCCTTCTATGTTTATATAGCTGCCGGGTTGTCCAAACTTCACATAATCTACTTCATCAGGAGTTGCATTTACATCGAGCGCAATTGGGCTTACATCTATTGCTACAGCATTGCACTCACTGTCAACAAAATCAGCAACCCACCACTTGCCGCTCACATCAAATGTGAAATATGACCACTGGATATAAGCGCCTGTACCTGTCTTGCGAGGTGTATCCTCACGAGGAGCATATAATTTTACATCACCTACAGCGTTTTCCACTATTATGGTATGTGTTGTGTTCCAATCTGCTTCTGTTGGAGTGACTTCAAGAGCAGATGAGAGATTTGCAATTTTAACAGTGAAATTGTGATGGGTTTCTTCAACACCCCAAATATCGACAGAATAATATTCAACAAGATGGGTGCCTGGCTCTTCAATTACAAAAGGCCCTGTGTAGGTTATCCAAGCACCTCCATCGATGCTGTATTTTGTTTCTTTCACGCCTGTTTCATCTGTGGCATTTAATGTTACTGTTACATTTGTTACATACCAGCCCCAAGCGGTTTCTTCTCCTTCTAACTCGTGAGTTGTTACTGGTGCGTTCATGATGCTGTTGGGCATACCTGGTGTGCCGCCTTCTGGGCCTTCGTACCATATATCGTCTTCGCCCAGTTCTAAGGAGTGATTGGTTGCGGCATCGTCACTGAATGAAATATTGATTATTTCTGTGCCAGTATCATCATAAATGTGTATTTCATCTCCATCATTATTCAATACATTAGAATCTTCCACCACATAGTAGCTATAAGCAGGAATTTCAACATTTGTGAGGTCGCCAAAAGTATTATTTGCTTTATCTTTTATGATCCATCCTGTTAGGTTAATGGCCGTATCTGTCGGATTAAACAATTCTATCCATTCATTGTATGTTGCATTTGGATCATACATTATTTCTGATACCACTACAGTGGTTGTAATTGTCAATGCCTCTACATTCTTATAGTTCCCCGGTAATACAGCGAAAGCGCTCGCTACTATTACGGCTGCAATTACTAAACACCCTACCCTTTTAANTAATTTTTTCCCATACATTTTATTCCCCCTTAAATTTGCCATCTAAAATGCTTACCCTTTTTTAACCTTTTCTTTTTTATTCGCTCCATTTTAGGACAANTTAAGAATTCCCTTCTTTTTTATAAATATTTTGCTTTTTTTCAAGATTACTACATCTTTAGATTTTCGTCATATTTCATACTTTTCTTCATTTTTCTTTATCTTCTTCATCAAAACCTCATTAATATCTGCTCGCATATAGTTTAGGAATAGAAGGCAGTATANCATAGTATCTGCTATCTCTTCTTCAATTTCNTTCTTTTTCTTTTCATCTGCTACAATTTCCTCAAATCCGTAATCATGCCACTGAAAATGTTCCAATAACTCGGCAGCCTCTATTGCTATCGAAATGGCAAG
>MTNE01000035.1 GCA_002011355.1 Thermoplasmatales archaeon JdFR-43
ATAAGGAAACTTAAAATGTTTGATGTGAAAAATTTATATCCAGGGCATGGTGAATATATTTTAGGAGATGGTTACATGCATATAAAAATGGCTGAAAGGAGCAGTTTGATTTTATAACCATGAAGAAATTATTCATATGCCAGTGGAAATATTCTTAAATGATAAAACATTAATTTTTAATGCAAGGTAAGACAAGNTGCCCTTACTGCAACAAAAATGTCATTGTTGAAGTTCCAGATGGTGCAATAGGTATTCAGAAAACAAAATGTCCCAATTGCGGGTTGACGATAAAAGTTGATGTGACTGAAAAGGAAGAAAGCATTGAAACCCCTATACATCCTCTCGTGAGACAGAAGCCATCTCCCAAGCCTTTAGTAGCGGGAATTCTTCTTATTGCTGTTTTTTTANTNGGCGTTGCAATGGGAGCATTCATGCTTTTATCTGAAAATGAAGCTCTTCGTGGAACAGGCATGTACGAGGGAATGGTTGTAGATAGCGAAAAGGAGCCGCTGCAGGATGTTGCCATTTACCTCGTTGACNATGGAATGAAAAAGGTAGCAGAAACTGATGAAAAAGGATATTTCTCCATATCCAATCTCTCTGCTGGCAAACACAAAATAGTTCTCAAGAAAGAAGGTTATGTTACAAAGAATGTCACAATCGGAGTTTTTCCCTTTAAAAGTTTTATAAAAGAAAGATTTACTTTGCAAAAGGGAAACGGTACTGAAAATAAAAAAGCTTTATCAGCATGGTTTTTTGATATCCTGCCAATATTTGCATCCGCTATCATAATTCTTTCTATTCCTCCTCTTATAGGCAGTATATTCTGTTTCATGAGGAAATATGAAGTTGTGGCGATAATAGGTGCAATTTTCGGTATATTTTCCATGGGGTTTTTTATTGGTACAGTACTCAGCATAATTGCTCTGATTTTGATTCTTCTTTCTAGAGAGGAATTCAGGGCATAATTTATTAATGGTGATGTATTTAATCTCGTGCATCCGAGCGAAGCTATAAAAGGCAGCATTTCAGATAAGCTGAAAGGAAAGAAGATCATTCTAGGNATGACAGGAGGAATAGCGTGCGTAGAATGTGTTAAACTGGCAAGGCAGCTAATAAGGCATGGAGCAGAAGTTGTTACAGTGATGAGCGAAGAGGCATGCAGAATNTTGTCTCCTATGGCAATGGAATTTGCCACAGGCAACAAAGTCATTACTGAATTAACTGGTATGGTAGAGCATGTAAGCTATGACGCCGATTTAATGTTAATAGCTCCATGCACAGCCAACACCATTTCAAAGATAGCTCTTGGTATTGCAGACAACCCAGTAACAACTTTCGCCATTGCCGCCAAAAAAATTCTAATTGCTCCTTCAATGCATCTCTCTATGTATGAAAATGAAATTTTTGCAGGAGAATATCGAAAGGTGCGAAAGTAAAGGAATAAAATTTATTCCTCCAAAAATTGAAGAGAATAAGGCGAAAATGGCGAGCATTGACAGAATAGTGGCAGATGTAATAAAAAGCATTAGAGGGGATAAAAAGGGAAAGAAGGTACTCATAATTGGAGGGGCAACATATGAGGCTATAGACGATGTTAGAGGAATAACAAATTTATCCTCCGGCAGAATGGCAAAAGCTTTGGCAAAAGAAGCATATGAAAGAGGAGCCGATGTCACATTGTGGGCAAGTTTTGAAAGCTTTGAATATATAAATTCGAAAAAATTCAGAAGTGTAAATGATATTGTTAAGTTAATTGAAGAGGAAAAGGAAAATTATGACGTGGTAATAAACTGTGCGGCTATTTCTGATTTTGTTGTTGAAAAAAGAGAAGGGAAAATTTCATCTGGAAAAGAAATTGAGTTAAGGTTGCGCCCTGCTCCCAGGATAAACCCTTTTTTGAAGAAAATTGCAAAAAATGTTATTGCATTCAAACTCGAAGAAAAAGAAGAAAGTGTAGTTGAAAAAGCAAAGGAACTTATTGTAAAAGATGGCGTTAATTATGTTATTGGAAATACAATCGAAAGTATGGGAAGCAAAGAAGCAAAAATATGGATTGTTGGAAAAGAAGGATTGATTAAGGAATTACGGGGTAAGAAAGAAGAAATAGCCAGAGACATTATTGATTTAATATGAAGGTAATTTCCTTCTCTCCGGCTCATGTTACAGGCTTTTTTGAAATATGTTACGATGAGAATTACGAAAAAACTGGCTCAAGAGGAGCAGGCGTTTGCATTTCGTTAGGCAGTTATGCTGAAGCAGAAATTTCTGGTAGTAAAATAAACATTGAAGGAAATATTGGGAAAGGAGAGGTAACAGAGGAAGCATTGAAAAATTTAGGAGTAAAGGGCTTGAAAATAAAGATAAAGAATGAGTTGCCATTTTCTCAGGGGTTTGGTGTAAGCGCCTCTTCAACACTTGCAGCAGCTCTTGCATCATGTCATCTTTTTGATTTGCCAGAAAAAAAGGCAGTTGAGGCATCTCATCTGGCAGAAGTGAAGAAAAAAACTGGCTTGGGGGACGTTGTTACATCATACATAGGAGGGTTGGAAATAAGGAAGGGGCCAGGCATCGAAGGAGAAATTGAAAAAATCGAATGCAGAAAGAAGCTTATAATTGCTGTTGTTGGTAAAAAGATAGAAACAAAAGAGATACTCAAAAACGAAAAAATGGTGGAAAGAATAAATGATGTTGGGAAAGCTTGCTTAAAAGAATTTTTGAGAAATAAATCTTTAGAAAATTTTTTTGATATGTCCTTAAAATTTTCTTTTGAAACAGGGCTAGCAGATAAAAAATTGCAGCGGATTTTAAATGAAGCAAATAAAATTGACAAGGCGGCAATGTGCATGCTTGGAAATTCCATTATAGCCATTTATAGCAAAAAAATGAAAAAGTTTCTCTCACCCTATCAACATTACGAATGTTTTATAGATAATGAAGGAGCAAGAATATTAGCAGCCTTTTTCCCTTAACCACTTCCTTAGGCATTCCCGGTGCCAGTATTTTCCTTCCTTGAACAATTCTTCATCTTCTATTTCTTTATTGCAGTAGGCACATACAGGCATGATTTTATAATGGCAAAGGAGTATAAA
>MTNE01000201.1 GCA_002011355.1 Thermoplasmatales archaeon JdFR-43
CCATATCTGCTGTTCTAAAATGCTCTAAAAATTCCTTAGATGCAAATTTCAGCAGTATACCAGGTGCAGAAATATCTTGACCAGCATCTCCAGATATGACCTCTGCAATTTTGTCAATACCAGCCATTTTAGCATCGTGAACAGTTGCATCATTAATTATTGGGTTTGCTCTGACAACGTAGGTTATCTGTTTTTTTCGGCTTACAAGTTCTTCCAGCAATACCTTATCAAAAAATATCTCTCCCGCATTATCTGCAAGATAGAGAATGGTTTTGGATTTATCTAAAACTTCTTTAAATCGTGGATATGCATCAGCGATAAAATCTGTTTCTNTTGCTTTGTCGATCATATCGTTGACATTGAAGCGGTTAGCAGCGCCAAAATCGATGACATTTCCTATTATAGCAAGCTTAATGGCCATGAGTAAAGAATCATCTGCATTCTTAACAAGTTCTTTAAGATGAGGATACAGTTTCTCTGCCATTGCATTGGATTGCTCTTTAACCTTTTTGTAAGGGTCTTTACACTTGGTTATTCTCCTAATGTGCTCATGCACCTCTCTTGATATTTCTGGGGGCGGNTTNTCAAAGGATATATTCTGGAGATATTTCATAACTTCTTTGACAACCTGTGCATGAACGGTCTCATCATCAGTTGTCATACGGGCAGCTTCCAGTGATTGTTTAAGAAAACAAGGTATACAATCCAGATATGTCTTCATGGCGTCACCGTTCAATTAAATATGATGGTGCTTGTTCCTAAACGCATGCTCTCCACAAGCATCACTTATGGAAGCATTCTTTAATTCTCCTCTCATGAAAGCATCTAGTGCATCTCTAACAGTGCCAGTTGCACCAATGTATACTTCTATACCAAAATCCNGGAACATACTTATCGCTCTTCTTCCAAGACCTCTGCATATCATCACTTTTACACCTTCCTTTGCTAGCAATTCAGGCGGATACCCCTGCCCACCCATGTGGTGGCTTGTATTTGGTACAACTCTCAACTCTTTTGTTTCAAGGTCAATGATGGTGTATGTTGGCACTCTCCCAAAATGTTCCCCGATTTGTTCATCCAAGCCTTTATTACCAAGGGTGGGAAAGGCTATCCTCATGCCCTCACCATGGGCATACCACACCTGGGACATTTCATCTGGCGGCAAGGTATGCCAGGGGTATGAGGCATTCTGTAGCCGCAGCTGGGGCATACACATTCTCCTACAGGACCTGCTCCTGCTCTGCCTCCTGCTCCTCTGCCTTTTCCTCTTCCTGCTCCTATTCCCATTTAATCACCTCCTATTCTTTTAATCCATTCTTTCATGCCTAGCAGCATACTTTCCATCATTTTCAGTTGATCCATAATCATCATTAGCTCCACTTCTTTTGGTATTGGGAAAGGCTGAAATGGTTGCATTGGCATTGGTGGAGAGGGCCATCCATATGGTGGATAGTATGGCGGATATGATGGCGGGGGATATGATGGCGATGGTGTTGTTGGATATGAAGGTTGCGGATAAGGTTGCGTTGGTTGAGGAGGGGCAGAAGCAATGCTACCTCTTAACTCTCCTTTTAAGTATTTTTCTACAGCATCTTTTACCTTTCCTTGAGCTACCACCATTTCTACGCCAGCTTGCTGAAGAATTGCTGCAACATTAGGCCCAAAATTTCCTGCTATAACTGCTTTTGCCTTCTGGCTAACGATCCATTGCCCTGTCTGTATGCCAGCCCCATGGACTGCGGAGGCAAATTGATTGGGCATAACTTCGATATTTTTTATTTCATTTCCTTCTACTTCCACTATTGTAAATGTTTGACATCTGCCGAATACAGGCGAGACATCATCTTCTAATCCTCCTTTATTAGTTGCTACTATTATTTTCATCTTAATTCACCTCTTAACTGCTCAAGCCTTTTATTTATTTCTGACAGCCTTGCCTCCAGCCTTGCTTTCTCTTGTTCAAGCATTGCTATTTCTAGCTCTGGCGGCATGTATGGCATCCAAGGCATGAAATATGGCCAGTACATTTTTTCACCCTAATAAATTTTAAGGAAAGAGGGAAGCTTGCTTGTTATACAGTTACCACCATGGATGGTGGTATGGGTACCAGTAATAGCTGTAATATGGGTACATCCATGACATATAGTGGCCATAGTATGGATAGTAAAGCCATGGCATTATGTATGGCGTCATTAGCCATCCATATGGTCCCATGCCAAATGGCATCTTTTACCACCTCCATGGCACGTAATATGGATAGTTATACATTGGCCAATATGGTAGGCGCCACCATCCTCTTGGTAGCCAAGGGAATCTCCTGCAGAATGGATATGGGTTTCCTCTACCCCATCCTGACCATCCTGACCATCCATAACTATACCATCCAGCACGCCATCCAAATCCTCTTCCCCAGGGCATTTTCATCACCTAATGGAATATATAGTAAGAAATATATAAATATTTCGCCAAAACTTTATATAAATTTTTCCTTATAAGCATAATGCCAGGAAGGAGAAGATGTAGAAGATGGGTTGAAAGGCTTCCACCTGCTAATCATTTCATTCCAAACATTCCGTATAGCGGGGTGGTTGTTTTGCACATAGAAGAATTTGAAGCTTTTCGTCTCGTTGATTATCTCGGCCTAACTCAGCATGAAGCTGCTGCTAGAATGGGTATCTCACAAAAAGCATTATGGAATGATTTGAGAAGCGCTCGTTTCAAAATAGCAGATGCAATCATAAATGGAAAGGCAATAAGAATAGAGGGAGGAAATTTTGTTTTGAGGAGATAAATTATAATATCATCTCATAGATGACATAGGGGGCTTTCTTCATCCCTATATTTTCGTATGCTTTGATTGCTGCCACATTTTTTTCATGCACATAAAGGCGTAGAACAACTACTCCTTTATTCGCTGCCATTTGATGGATTTCATTTATCATTGCTTTCATTATTCCTTTTCTCCTCCAATTTTTTCCTACATATATGCTCTGTAACCACCATATCTGTCTAGCTCTCCAGTCACTCCATTCATATGTTATCATCACTTGACCA
>MTNE01000060.1 GCA_002011355.1 Thermoplasmatales archaeon JdFR-43
GAGTGGCAAGATTGTCAGGACAACAAGCGTTACGCAAACAGCAAGAGGGAAAGAGGGATTATGGACAACTGTTATAGCAGCAGCTGTTTTCATAATGGAATGAGTAAATGAATACACAAAAAGTTAATTTTAAGATAAATCTTATCGACTTTCTTTACACCGTGGTGATAGTAATGGGTTTTTCATTAATTCATGAACTATTACTGATTGATGCGAACTTACTCCGAATACTATTTCTATTATTCATCATGGTATTTCTGATTGCTGATTGGGCATATTACTATTCAGAAATTTCTGTAAAATATTATGAACCGGATAGAAGATATATTGCAAATATAGTTGGAGTATTTGCAATACTGTTTTCAATGGAGGGTGTATTTTTTAATAAATTTGTCTTATTTTACCTATTCTTTATGGTTTCCATACTTTTTAATATTGTAATATGGGAATATTATTCAGTTAAGAAATATGATCGCTCTATCGCAAGTTTTTATCAGTTGTTTTGTGAAGTGAGAAAATCTCTATCTCAGTTAAGCAACCTCAAGATACAATTGAAAAAAATCGAAGAATTAAAGAGCATAACCAATAATAATGAGATAAAAGAAAAAAGTTTGAACGAGGAATTGATAAAGTATAGCAAGTGGAGATATAAATGGTGGCTCTTTTTAGATATCCTGCTTTTTGTGGGATATGCTATTATTGGATGCATAGCTTCTGTCACTCACTCGTTTTTTTCTTACTCGTTATTATTTGCAATGATCTCCTGGTGGCTATTCTGTTTCTTCTTAGTGGATTATATTCTATTCAGGAAATTGACTTGATGATTTGAGAAAGCTCGTACAATGTCTTGTAACATTATATCAGGAAAAATAAAATAGTTTATAATTGCAGGATTATTTATTGATTATGTGGAACAGCAGGCGACTCTGCTTCATATTGGTGGCAATTATTATAATGAGTGCTTTCCCATCGCCCCATACCTCTTCTAATAATTTTTCCATTATAGATATAGATTTACCTTCTGCATCAACTGGCACTCCAAACGGCACGCTTGCTGTAAGAATATATTCTCCGCATGCCCCCNGTTATCCTGAGGGAAGCCCCGTCATCATTTATGTACCAGGTGCTGATACACCAGGCGGGCTAAAAAATATGCTTTATGATTTTGAGAAGGGGATAACAATCGTTACTTTTATTTTTCCTGGAGGATATGATGCAGGAGCTTCTCGTGGCTCAGATGGTATTTATGATCATAGAGGAATAAAATGCATCGAGGCTTTGAAAGATGTGATTTTATATGCTGGAGGCGAGATTACAGATAATTTAGGAAGAAAAATTGATGATGTTGTTCCAACGCCTATTCTTCATGAGAATATTGGCTTGATAGGAGTATCGAATGGAGGAAATATTGTTGTTGCAGTAGCTGCATTATATGGGGATGAGTTAAAAGAATATTTGCAGTATATAATACAGTGGGAATCTCCTGTCTCGAGCCAGATAGCTACTGTAGATTTAGGGCCAATAAGGCATAACTGCTCGCCCAACGACTTTGTAAATCCTCGTTATATTTCTTATGGCTCGCTAATGCTTGGGGTGGATTTCAGTGATTTGGCATATAATGCAAGCAATGAATATGAAGTATTTCACGATGGTAATGGGGACGGAAAGTACACAACCATAATACATCCCTCCACTGGCTTACCCACACCAGATTTAGATTTAGATGGTAAACTTGAGCTGGATGAAGATTTTCCTTTATCAGCTTATACATATGAGGATGGTATCAAAAAAGTATATTCTCGCCCTGTAACTCATGCTTTGGCAGAGAATAATATTCTTCCCTCATGGCCCTCTGATACAGCCACTCCAGCAGAGGCAGATAAATACTGGGATATAAGAGAGGCGGTAAGGCTTTATAGTGATGCTATAACAAAAATTCCTCATTTAAAAGGCATGATTTTGGCGAGCATTAAAGATCATGTTCAATCTGCTCCTGATAAGCCACATATCCATCAGGCATTTGATGGATGGAATAAAAGCAATGCATGGGTTAAAATTAATCCCTCGCCTTTTTATGTAATAGAAGTTGATTCCTCTCTTGCTGGGAGAAATGATTTACCAAATAATAAGCCTAATACACCGCCTGCCAACTGGAGTTGGCCAGATTATTGCATGCCGGAGGATATACCAGATAATCTTTATCAAATGGCTGCAATACTTGAGATGGCAGACCGCGTCTACTATAACAGATGGTATTCCCTGATAATTAATTTGCACGGAGGTTTTGGCATAACTCTGGATATACAAAATATTGGTAAGGAAAATGCAGACAATATAAGATGGATGATTGACGTTAGAGGATTGGCTGTCATAGGACAGCATACGGANGGCATAATTTCTATTCCCGCAGGAGGTAGTGTAAATGTGAGGATTCCTGTATTTGGTTTCGGTGCCGCCGAAATAGAAGTTAGAGCAGGTGAAGAAACAAAGGCGGCTAATTGTTTTGTTATTGGTCCCATCGTTTTTCTTCTTCCTTATTCATAATATTTATGTGTCGGTTGCAGATAATATAGTATGAAAGCCATACTGGTAGCATTGCTACTCATCTGTAGTGGTTTATTAATACAGGTAAATGAAAAAAATGATGATTGGCTTATGCATGCTAGAATTTCTACCCCTTATGGCTATGATGATTTGTCCTGGGAAGAAGGTTTGGCGAGGGCGGTTAGCAATGGAGTAAATGTTATTTTAGATTGGGCTGATTTTAGCGATACTTATCAAGGGCGCATACTCTATTTCAACGAAAGTTTAAATGAATTTAAGCAACGCGTTGAATATGTTCATTCTCACTATCCAGAAATAAAATACATGGTTTATATTGGTCCTCTAGAAATGCAAACATATGATTCAGATTTGAATAAAGATGGAAAAGATGATGATGGAAAAAATAGCACTTATACTGATCATCCAGAATGGCTTCAAGTTGGCATAGATGGAAGAAAAGCTGTTTTTTATGGCTCAATGCCTGGAATGCCTTTCTGGGTTGAGGAGACA
>MTNE01000216.1 GCA_002011355.1 Thermoplasmatales archaeon JdFR-43
GCTCAAAGCCGTTATATTTTTTCTTCAACCCTTCAAATGAGATTAATATCTCCTGTTCTTTTAATTGTCTTGGAGGATGTTTCTCAAATTTTATTTCCTCTCCAAATCTCACGTTTTCTTCCTTTAAATATCCAGAAAGATATAAATTGATGCCATGTCTTGCTGTTTTCGCTCCAGCTACCACACCGTACACTCCCTTTTTTCCATATAAAATATGGATTATATCAGCCAGAAAGTCNAGCACCGCCAAATCATGCTCAACAACTACTACNATCTTATCATTTGCCAACTCCCTTATTTTCTTTCCCATTTCAAGCCTGTTTCTAATATCAAGATATGATGAGGGCTCATCAAAGAAATATATGTCTGCCTCTTTTTCCATTGCAATGGTTATTGCAATTTTCTGCAATTCCCCTCCAGAAATTTCATTCATTTTACGATTCCATATTTCTTCCAGTCCATTTCCTTCAACTCCCATCTCTTCAATAAAATCTTTTACCTTGCCTTTGTAATATGACAGTTTGTCCACATACTGCGGCTTATAAGAAATTTTTAANGTTCCTTCTGCTATTTTTTTGAAGAATTCTGCAAATTCCGTGCCTCGCCATTCTTCGATGATATCATCCCATGTTATCTCTTCATCAATTCGTCCCAGATTAGGTCTCAATTTGCCAGATAAAATCTGCAGAGAAGTTGTTTTTCCTATTCCATTTTCTCCAAGTAGTCCAACAACTTTTCCTTTCCTTGGCAGAGGAAGGCGGAAAAGACGGAAACCATTTTTGCCGTATTGATGTACCAAATCCTCCTTCAATTCTTCCGCCAGATTCTCGATGTGTATTGCTTTAAAGGGACATTTGTGAATACATATTCCACATCCAACGCATAACTCCTCAGATATTGTTGGTTTTTCTTCATCCTCCAGAATCTCTATCGCTTTTACTCCTCCTCTTACACGTGGACAGTATTTTATACATTCGAGGGAGCATTTTTTTGGCTGACATCTATCTCTGTCTATAACTGCTACTCTCATTTTCTCATTGNATATTCAACNATNTTATTTAATGAATTTATCGCCACCCTTGGCTCTTCAAATGTTGGTATCTTCAGCTCAGCAAGTTTTTTTCTCTGCTTTTCTACAAATTTTCCTCCCAGAGCTACTGCAATATAGAATTTCCTCCTTTTCTTTAACCCCTCATACAATTCATCAATAGTCTCTGCGAGAGGAGCATCCTGAAAAACAAAAGTTAGTAAAATTATGTCTGCCTTGCTTTCATCGATAGCATTTAAATAGTCACAGGCAGTTGCACTTCCTGTCAGATCAACTACATCATCAGCCATTTGAATATTTCTTGCCTCTTCCATAAAATCACAGGCAAGGACACTGGGACCTGCGCCATTTGTAATTATAGATATTTTATTCCCTTTTGGTAAGCCCTGCATAGCAATAATTTTTATTATTCCAAAAAATTCTTCAAAATCATCGGCGAAGATAACATTTTTCTGCTTGCATACTCCTTTAAAGATTTCATAATTTGTTGCCATAGCCCCTGTATGCAGGGCCGCCGCTTTTTGTCCCAGTTTACTTCGACCTGTTTTTAAAATTACAACTGGCTTTTTGAAGTCTCTTTCAAAAAATTTTCTACCAATTTCTTCAACATACATAGCAACAATTTTCGTTGACTCATCTCTCTCAAGATATTTTATTAAATCGATTTCATTTACATCTGCTTTATTGCCGTATGAAACAAATTTGCTCACGCCAATGCCCTCATTTGCAAATTTTTCAAGCAATGCTATGCCAAATGTGCCAGATTGAGTTAAAATAGCTACACCGCCATATGATGGTAGCTGCATATTTCGCTGGAAAAATGTATTAAAGCCNTTTTCTCCATTGAAAACCCCTATACAATTTGGCCCAATTATTCTCACTCTGTATTTCCTCGCCTTTTCAACAAGTTCCTTTTCCAAAGCGGCATTTCCAGCTTCTTTAAACCCCCCAGATATTATGACGACATTTTTTATTCCTTTTTTGCCACATCTTTCTATGGCATCGATGCATTTATTTGCATCTATAGCAACAACTGCCAAATCTATCTTTTCAGGAATCTCTTCTACACTCTTATAGCATTGTCTGCCCAGAATTTTTTTTCTTTTCGGATTTATAGGATATACTTTCACACCACTTTTAATAACATTTTTTAAAATTTCATATCCTATTTTGCCTTTCTTGCTGGATGCACCTATTACTGCAACGTTTCTTGGCTTAAAGAATTGATCCATAATTACTCTTCACTCAAAACAACAACATCTTTAACAGATTTTACAGATTCAAATGGAAAGAGAAGATATCCTTCCTCATTTTGATGATAAAGACGGGGGTCTATTTTGTCAGATGGTTCAACTATTAAATCTATTAATTTGCCTGTTCTTTCATCAACTGTTATATTCCTTATTATCCCAAGATAGAGTCCCTCGCTACTCATAACCTTCCTGCCTCTCAATTCATTCTCCATTACCTTCATTTTAATCATAATGATATGAGTTTTTGCTTTTTAAATTTGTGGTTTTTAAAAGTAAGGTTACATCACTTCTATACCCTTCTTTATTTCCTTCTTTGATACAGCCTTGCCGAGTTTCTTTTCCATCTCTCTATAATAGTCCATCATTTCTTCGTCAATAGATGGATGTACTTCCTCTAAAGCTTTCATGAAATGTTCTTTTTTAACAACTTTTGCATTCATGTTTTCACGCAATGCAATCATGCCCGCCTCCCTGCATATGCCTTCGATGTCTGCTCCTGCATATCCTTCTGTTAGCTCTGCTAGTTCATCTAAATCAACATCATCTGCAAGAGGCATGTTTTTAGTATGAATCTTGAATATTTCTTTTCTTGCCTCTTTATCAGGAGGTCCAACAAGAATAAGTTCATCAAATCTTCCAGGACGAAGTAAGGAAGGGTCTATTATATCGGGCCTGTTTGTTGCTCCTATAATGACAACATCATTTAATTGTTCCAATCCATCTATAGAAGTGAGAAGCTGGTT
>MTNE01000047.1 GCA_002011355.1 Thermoplasmatales archaeon JdFR-43
TCAAATCCTTCTCAACTATTTTCATAGCTTTTCCTCCTTTTTGGTGAGATTTCCCGGAGGCAATACAGCTTGCACTTCTTCAATGCTGCACTCGAATAATTTTGCAACTTCTTTTGCAACCCTATTTTTATCCTCACTTCCTGGAACAAAAACAATCCATTTTTCAGCCCATTTTTTAACTGCTGATGGTGGACCCCCCATTATTTTTTCCTCACCTTCTATTCTAACTTTTCCCACTGCCACTTCCAGAATGCACTTTTCATAATTCCTTTTCCCCCTAATAACAAAGGCGCCGCGAGGCAAAAATTCNCCTGCTTCTGGCTTTTTTGATACCTGCCATGAATAAACCCAGTAAGCACTTGCTACAGAAAACTGATTCCATGCCTTTGAATATGACGCGGCAAACTGGCATGCTTCTTTTAACGTGTTCTCCTTTATAGGCAATTTATTTCCTTCAATATCTTTTGCCTTTACTATGCATGAAGGTGCTCCATGAACATCGGCGTGCACATATATATCTTCATCTTCCATGTATTTTTTTACAACCTTTTCATTTGTCTTTGCATCTTTTCCACCTATGACTAAATTTCCCTCTGAAGAAATGAACCATCTATAATTCTCAAACCAGAATTTCCTTTTTCTCTTCTTCTCTTCTTTTCCCTCCTTTTTTATTACGATTTTTTCCAGCTGTTTCAGTTTTTCTATTGTTTCAGCCATTGCTTTTTTTGCTCCATCAATTTTCTCTTTCATCTTTTTACTCATCTCATATTTTTGCTGAGCATTTTCATACACTCCTCTAGTCAAATCAATTTCAACCTCTATTATTTTGTCACCATATGGCAAATCGATCCATGCCTTTGGATATCTTTTCTTTTTAACTTCTGCCTCCCCTTTCAAAATTTTTTCAACAATCTCATAATTTGCAAATATAGCATCTCCTTGTTTCCTGAGATTTTCTTCCTCTCTGACAAATTTTTCTATTGCCTCCTCCTGCTGTTTTATCTGACGAAGCAACCTTTCTCTCTCCTCCTCAATTTTCAGCTGCTGTTTTTCCTCCTCATCTTTCCTCAATACCCTGTGATAATACTCATCATATGCCTCATTTACAGAAGAAAATTCTTCCATTTCAAAGCCATCATATTTTTTTATTGGAAATGGCAGAACATCGATTTCCTTTCCATTTTCCTTAACTATAACAGGGCTGAAAACATTTTCCTTCAATTTTTTTATTAAGTCCATCATTGAGCTGTAAAGCTTTTTCATTTCCTCTTTGCCAACATCTTCAACACTTTTTCCCTTTTCCACACCAGCCATGATNCAGATTTCCTCTGCCCATTTTCCAGGTATTCCAAGCTTCACAATTCCTCTGACAACGTCTTTGCCCTTCTTTATCTCCTCCATGAAATGCTCGAAATCAATTTCCTGCGGATCTTTTTTTGAAGGAGGAAAAGCATATTCCTCTCTTATTTTCAAAACACGGTGAGCCCATTTCTGATACTGCAGAGGCATTATGATTTTGTTTTCTTCATCAACTAAAATAATATTTCCATTCGGAATTATTTCAACAATAAGCTTGTATTTGCTGCTCTTTTGTATTTCAAAAATTATTATGCGGTCAAAATCATATTGCTTGATAGCTGTAATTTTTCCATTTCCTATGTATTTTCGCAGTGTCATAGCAAATGCTGGAGGATGTTCCTGCTGGCTTTGGCGATGCCTGCTTATGCATATCCATTTTCCATTTTTAATGAAAATTTCCTTCTTTTCTTTTCCCTTGATTTTTATAAAAACCTCATCTTTACTCTGATAAACTTTATCAATATAGCAGTCCTCAAGCTCCTTTAACTCGCTGATTATAGCGGCAATATCAAATACGTCTAAGGATTCTTTCACATTCTATATTTTCTTATCCTTATAAATTAATTTCCAAGCATGGTATGCCAAAAAGCACGTATTCTTCTACGCTTTTAAAATCCTGCCAGTCATCCATGGGTATGTTATTCAGGTAACTGATAATTGCATCGTAAAACATCTCGCATACATAGGAGGCGTTGAAGTAATTGCGGAAGAATTCTATCTCAAGATAGCCAGATAAACTATCTGCTGTTGCATATCCTCCAAATCCATATGATAGGCCAGTTGAACCAATGAAAGCTATTGCTCCTCCTCCAATTTTCTTCACGAAGCTCCATCCAAAGCACTCATAGGTTAAATTGAACTGGGCTGTATGGCATGCATTGGCGAATATGATAGGTAGCTTATTTCCATTGAAGTACAACAAAATATCAAACAATGTTATGCCAATCCATTCGTCACTGTTGTGGGGATGTGTCGCCCAGCTATTTGGTGAGCCATGCCCTGAGAAATCAACAAACATTGCTCCCTTCATCATTTCCTTAAAGAAATTCTTCCTGCTGAGCATGCCATTGGAAGTCCACAACTTTATGCATTCAAAGCCCTCCATCAACTCTGCCACTTTCTCATTCAAATACTCTCCTTCATTTATGTCATCAACATCATGCAAATCCGTGTCTCCACCACATAGTATTATCCTTTTTCTCCACTCTCCCATAGCATTCTCATATTCCATGATCTTTTTCACCACAGTCTTCAACTCAATTTTATTTCTGCATGGCAGCCTGCCAACATAAACATCCGGATATAAATCTACAACATCATATTCTCCGTTATGTCCGTATTCTGCAAAAAAGTTATTGCCATTACTGTCCCAGTCTTCAAAAACTGGCTGCCCATCTTCATATTTATACACATCAGCAAAATACAAATCGCTGAGATAACCATTCTCTGTGAAGGGTGGTACATTGTCTATTGAGTAGGCATATCTCACTGGCATAATCCATTCTTCCTTTGTAAATTTTCTTCCTCCAACAAGCATAACATATTCTATTCCCCAGTTCTCTATTGCATCCTTAATGAAGTATTTTATCTTCTCTGCATCATCTCTTCCTTGGCTAGCAAAATATTTGCCTCCATATATTTCATTTAAGCCGACTATGATTGTCTTTATTCCATGACTTTCCTT
>MTNE01000110.1 GCA_002011355.1 Thermoplasmatales archaeon JdFR-43
GTAGTCTGGATATCCTTGGGGGCTGCGGACTCCCAAACCCGGGTTCGAATCCCGGTCCGGGCACTATATCTTATTCTCAATGTTTTGAAAGAAGGAAGAATTATCTGAGGAATAGGGCATTGGTTAAAAAATTTGGCAATTATCGGTATAATCTAATTTTAGTATTTAAAAATATTACGAAACTTTTATTTTTATACAAGATATTCATGTCGAGAGGAGGCGAGAACATGGAAGAGAGGGTAGAAAATGGAGGAGAATACGTTAGGATAATAAGATGGNAAATANAAGGGTTGCATTGGAAAAATTGTTTATGAATATGAACATTTTAAGGGCTTTTATCTGGTTAAAATAGTACATAATCCAAGGAAAACCATTTATGACTGGAATCCAACTAAAGAAATAGTTGTAACCAAAAACAGCATAAGCAAACTGCTGCCAAATGAAACGATTTTTATTGAGGGCAGTAAAGGATAAACCACTTTTCCCCCATTTCTCATTCTGATGAAAAGCTTGTTGTAACGTTTATAAATGATGACTGATATAGATTTGGAGGCAAAAATATGAGGAGGAATATATTATTGGGGAAAAGCCTAGTTTTTTGTACGGTGATTTTGCTGGCTAATGCCACCCTCATATCTGTTTTGGGCAGTGGAACTCAAATTGATAACACAGGTGACATGCAAACTGCTGAACTTAGAAACATAATGGTTACGGGATACTGGGACCCCACAGGCAGAATGATTGCACCATTTAGCAACAGCTCTTATTTAAATCCTGGAGGATGGAAAGGGGCAAACTGGGAAGGCTATGGCTACAATATTTATGCCTTTTTCCCAACCCCCGGAACATATAATGGAACATTTGAAGTTGATTATCAAGATACATGGGAAGATTTCTGGAATATTACTGCCAAAATTCATCCCATTGCAATAATAAGTTTTGGCGCAGGCAGAGGTCCATGGGAAATTGAATACAATGCGAGAAATCTTGATAGCTGGATAGATGATGAAAAACCACCTTATCAACCTACACCGTGTCCACCGGATGATAGCGTGCCGCCTGGGTATGTGCGCCACTCAACTCTTCCAGTTCAGGCGATTGCAGATGCTGTAAATAATCAGACATCCATCAGGGCATGGATTGACTGGAACGGTAATCCTGGGGCCTATTTGTGTGAGTATATGGCCTACCTTGGCATGTGGTATCAGGATATGCATAATTCTACAGATGACCCATATCCATGCAAGGCAGCAGGTTTCATTCATGTAAAATCTTCCATTCCTGTTAAAGATGCTATGGAGGCAGCGAATATCACAATTCGGGAGACAATAAAATATCTTTTGACCATAAATGAGGCGCCCGCTTCACCGACCATCACAGGTCCAACAGAAGGAAAAGTGGGTGAAGAATATGAGTATGAATTTGTTGCAACAGATCCTGAGGGTGAGGGAGTGTATTACTGGATAGATTGGGGAGATGGGAATACAGAAGAATGGCTAGGCCCATATGCATCGGGAGAGAAAATAAGTCTAAAGCACACTTGGGATGCTAAGGGCACATATGTGATAAAAGCCAAAGCTAAAGATGTTCATGATACAGAAGGTGATTGGGGGACTTTAGAAATTAACATGCCCCTTAGATACAATGTGCTATTGAATTGCCTTCAAAAACTCAGCGAATGGCTCATGCAAATATTTGGAAGAGAGATAATACCGGATATATCATTGCTTTAGTTCTTCCCTTTTATTTTTTATATCATGAGGTATATTTTTCTCAGTATTAGATAGAGAAATATTATTATGCATGCTGTTGCAGATATTTTCCTATGAATTTTTCTTCCACCTTTTAGATACGACAAGGCAATCATTATGCTTATGAGACATATACCAAATATGCCACCAATATCAAGCATGGTAACGAAGTTTTTGCCTCCGAGTGTGGCAAGCATTAAGGGNATGAAAGGGGCAATTAAAACACCCTCCTCCTTTATTCTGAAATCCTCCCACAGAGTATCTCTCACAACCAGAGCGTTTCCCATAAGCGATGTTGAAAGAGCAAGAAGGGCAAATGATATGCCAAGCACATACAGATAGCCATGAAAAGCTAGTGTGGCAACATCCGGTATATTCCCGAGCGAGCCCACTATAGATGCAGAGAAAAGAAGATAGATTATCGCTGGAATTGAATAGCCAAGAACAACTGCCAGACCAATTTTTTTCTTTAATCCAGCGGAAATAAGTAATCTTTTAACCTCTGGAAGAATCATATGGCCATATAATGCGAAAATTATTATGCCAAATGGGGAAGCAAGATTTGAAAAATGGAACTCCTTAAGTTTTTCTGTATCCATATTTGTTGAGGAGAAAAGTATGATGAGAAAAATCAACCCGATCATTACGGTTGTTATGACAAGTTCTGCCTTTGCTGCTCCTTTTAAGCCACGGTAGCATACGTAGAATGACATTACAATACCAGCTGAGTATCCTAGACCAGGAGGCAATCCAAGAGAACGAAATGAATCTGCCAATCCTATATAATATGCAGTGAGAGCAGAAAAAACAGCTATGATGAAACCAAGAAATGCTACAGCCCTTGCCATACCCCCCAGATAATAGCCAATTAAACTTGGTATTTGGCGACTGCCGCCTNCCTCCAGTTCAACAATCATAAATGCAAGTTCGATAACTAAAACAAGAGAAATTAACAATGCAGCTGCCCCAGTTAAATAGCCATTTTTGGCGAANACGCTAGGCAAACCAAGAATTCCAGCACCTATCACTGTGCCAACGATTATAAGAATTGCCTCCCAGAACGGAAGAAAAGTAACTAACTCAGCCTTTCTACCAAATTTTGGCTTCATCATTGCCTGTTAATTTTCCTCTTCCTAAAATATTTTTTCGTTTTTGCAGCATGTGCCTCTGCCTCGTCAAGGCGAATCATCTTTTTCATCGCCTCTCCGCAGGCAGAGGCAATATAAAATTACGAATATGTTTTAAAATTGATCTATATGAAGGTGTGAATTCAGGGTATAG
>MTNE01000075.1 GCA_002011355.1 Thermoplasmatales archaeon JdFR-43
AAATATACATGCAGGGCAAGAAATCCAAAATGCAATGAATGCATTTTAAAAGAAATGTGTAAATTTTACAGAAAATCTGAATAATTGTGGAAGAAAATTCGTATGGTTGAGTGATAATGCATACATCCATTATTTTTCCCTATTTATTGAAATTAATTCGGAATATCACGATTCTGAACAATTTAGAAAAAGTATTATATAGCAACTTCATTCTAAATTTACCAACGGGAGGGGAAATGAATGGATGTTGATATGGAAATAGATGAGGTCTCTCGCATAATAAGAGACTTCTTGCATGTAAATGTTGCAGTTTGTAAAGATTGCCGGGAAGCATTAGATTGATTTTGCGTAGGCAAATAAGCCCCCGGCTCGATAAATGGCAGCTTGGACTGGGCTCATTGGTTTTGCTTTGACAATGGTTTTTCCATCTTTCTTTATGTCTCCACTTTCCAAATCAATTTCTATAACATCTCCATTTTTCAATCCTGCTTTATCTATGTCCTTGCATTCTACTATTGCCAAGCCAGAATTAATTGCATTTCTTTTGTAAATCGCTCCAAAAGATTTTGCTACTATTGCCTTTATGCCTAAAGCTATAAAACAATCGACAGCATGCTGTCTGGAGGAGCCACATCCAAAGTTTTCTCCCGCAATTATAATATCTCCTTCCTTAGCCTTTTCAGGAAAATCCTGCCATCCTTCCAGATTGCTGAAAGCATATTTTGCCATCTCTTCCTTATCTGTTATATGCAAATACTTGTTATGATAAATCATATCCGTATCTATATCATCTATCAATTCTCCATCCTTTTCAATCACCCACACTCTTCCTTCTATCCTCATTCTTCCACCCCCGTTATGTAGCCAGCCAGAGCACTGGCAGCAGCTGTTTCTGGAGAAGCAAGATATGTATCTCCCTCTCCCTGTTTTCCTTTAAAATTCCTGTTGCTTGTAGAAATTTGTACTTCTCCTCTGCCAGTCATTCCTATCTGGCCAGATGCGCAGCCCCCGCATGCAGCATGACTAATAATTGCCCCCGCGTCAAATAAGCCTTTCATTATCCCTTTATCTAGCATATACTGCCATACTTGGCGTGTAGCTGGAACAATTTTTAATACAACGTTTTCTGCAATCTTTTTGCCTTTGAGAATGTTATATGCTGCTTCCATATCTTCTTCTCTTCCATTTGTGCAGGAGCCAATGAATATGCTGTCCACACTTATACTTGGTAAATCTGCAACTCTTTTGACATTTGCTGGATTTCCTGGCAGTGCTATTAATGGTTCAAGATTGCTCACATCAATGTCAATTTCTTCCTCATAATTTGCATCCTTGTCAGCATAAACCGGCTCTACATCCTTATTTGCTCTTTTCTTGCAAAATTCGATTACTTCTTCATTTGGAGGAATGAAGCCTATTATGCCTCCCATTTCTGTTACCATTGAAGCAAGCGTTATTCTTCCTGCCAAACTAAGCTTATCAACAATTTCTCCATAAAATTCTATTGCTTTGCCCAAAACTTTGCCTTTCAATTCCTTAACACATAGTAAAGCCAAATCTTTTGCAGTCCATCTCGAATCAGGCATTCCAATAAAGTTAACCTTTACTGTGGGCGGAACTTCAAACCATGTTTTTCCTGTTTTAAAAACAAAAGCAATATCAACATCTCCCATTCCCTGGCCAAAAGCTCCTATTGAGCCAAGAATGTTGAAATGGCTGTCTGTTCCAACTGCTGTTATGCTTGGATAAGCCAGACCTTCTTCCATAACAACATGGCTTCCTATGCCACGATTAACATCAAAAACTTTTATGCCGTTTTTCTTTGCAAATTCCCTGCATATTTGCTGATTATTTGCATAGCCAATTGTATTTGCGGGAGCATTGCAATCAAATGTGAAAAATGTTTTTGAAGGGTCATCGATATAATCATCATCATAATTTTCAAGCAAATTTTTTACTACCTGTGCTCCTGCAAAATCGCGAGCAGTTCTCAAATCAACATCAAGCCATATCGTGTTGCCTACTTCCACTTTATCCTTTGAATGCCTCTGAAATATTTTTTCTATGACGGTTGGCATGATTGAAAATATCTTTTTAGTATAAATGCGTTACATTGTAAAATATGAACAGACTTCGTCTAACTTGGCGAATTGATAGGGGCTAAAGTCCAAATAGTTTTTCTTCTTCTCCTTCTTCTATCAGTGGCTTATAAGAGGAAATTCTGTCTATTGCTTCTTCTATGTCCTCTATTTTTGTTATTAGGTAATAGGCAACCTTTGTCTCATCTCCTTCTTTGTAAGTGAGCTTGACTATATATCCTCTTTTGCTCGAGTATATTATCTCTCTTTTCACCTTCTCCTCCTCTTTTTCTTCCTTTCCTCCTTTTTTAGTTTTCCTTTCAAGTCCTTCATCTATTGCTTTCTCGATTTCATCTATACTTTCCTTTGCCCTTTTCTCCCAGCTTTTTTCCTTGAGAAATTCCTCATATCCTTCAAAATACTCTTTTTCCATCTCTTTCTTTTTCTCGGGTTTCATTGAAAATTCAGGCAGAATAAATTCCTTGGCCATGAAAAATTATGGTGCAAATATTTAAAAATTTATGCATTGATGTNTTTTTTATTTTGGAAGTAATGAAATGCATAGGAGAAAAAGCCAATAAAGGCTTTCATATCATTTTGTAGTATGCATTGATTAATGAAAAATTTCGAAAAATTTTTATTGCCGGCTTATCCCCTCCCGCATTTATAAAAGTGTAGCAGGATTATAAGCCATGAATGAAATACTTGACTCCTTCATGAAATATTTCTTTCCAAACAAGAACATTGATTTATCCTCTCCATGGAATGAAAACAGAATGAAGCAACTTATATTTCTGTATTTTATTGCCCTCCTTTTCTTTTCACTATTTATTTTGTAGAAAGTTATTGGTATAGATATAATCTTATTCAATTTCCTTTATGAGCCATTTTGCAGTCATTCTTATTGCTTCTCTGCTGCCATATTTTGGTTTCCATCCCAGGCTTTTCAGTT
>MTNE01000029.1 GCA_002011355.1 Thermoplasmatales archaeon JdFR-43
AGGTTTGATCGTGAGATCGTTATTGGTGTGCCTGATAGGGATGGTAGGAAGGAGATTCTTCAGATACATACTCGGGGCATGCCCCTGGCAGAAGACGTAGACCTAGATCACTTGGCCGATATAACACATGGCTTTGTAGGAGCAGACCTTGAAGCGCTGGTTAGAGAAGCTGCTATGAGTGCTCTTAGACGAGTTTTACCAGAAATTGATTTAGAACAAAAAGAGATACCCAAAGAGGTTCTAGATAAGTTATTTGTGACGAAGGAAGATTTCATGAATGTTCTTAAAACAATGGAACCTTCAGCGATGCGCGAAGTACTCGTAGAAGTTCCTAACGTTACATGGGAGGACATTGGGGGATTAGAAGACGTAAAGGAAAAGTTAAAGGAAGTCGTTGAGTGGCCACTTAAATATCCTGAATCTTTCAAAAGAATCGGAATCAAACCTCCAAATGGGATCCTGCTTTATGGTCCTCCTGGTTGTGGTAAGACTCTTTTAGCTAAGGCGGTGGCAAACGAGAGCGAGGCCAACTTTATCTCTGTGAAGAGTTCTAATATTCTCAGCAAATGGTTCGGTGAAACTGAAAAGAGGCTGTCGGATATATTTAAGAAAGCACGGCAAGTGTCACCGTCCATTATTTTCTTCGATGAGATAGACGCTATCGCCTCTAGAAGAGGGGCAGCTATGGGCGAGCCAAGGGTAGTGGAGAGAATTGTGAACACTATTCTGTCAGAAATGGATGGTTTGGAGGAGATACATGACGTAGTTATAATAGGTGCGACGAATAGGCCAGATATCGTAGATCCAGCGCTTCTCAGGCCAGGAAGATTTGAAGAGCTTGTATTAATCCCGCTTCCTGATGAGAAAGCGAGAGTAGCTATATATAAGGTCCATACTAAGAATATGGCGCTGGCCGATGACGTGGATATTGAAGAGTTAGCAAAAAGGTCAAAAAATTTCACAGGAGCAGACATCGCACATGTATGTCGAAAGGCCGGTTTAAATGCTATAAGGGAAGATCTACAAGCTAAAGAGGTTAAAATGAAGCATTTCCTTAAAGCCTTGGATGAGACTGTGGCATCTGTTCCTGAGGATATAATGAGGTACTACCAACAAATACGGGAAGGCATGGAAAAGAGGAAGGATGTTGTAAAAAGATGGGAACCTGAAGTAGGATGATGAATGGCGAGACTAAAAAAATTTAGTGAAATTTAGAAAAATACTATTTCATGTTTTAGTCTCTTAATATCACTACGTGTCTCTGTTAGCAAATATTCAGTTATCTTCCTAGCTTCATTGATGTTTCTTTTTTCCTCTTCAAGCTCGCTGTATATCTTTTCTAGTTCTCTTAATCTGTCCTCAGTAGATAGCACCGAGACTTTATCTATCCTTTCATGCAATTTTTTAAGCCTTGGAAACAGTTCTAGGACTTTTTCATTAGGTTCTAGAGGCAGAGTTTCTACGTTGAATGAGTCTTGTCCAATTCTAACCTCAAATAATAAGTCCTTGTGTATAAGGTAGTACTTTCTAGGCCTTCCTTTCTCTATTTTCTTCACTTTAGAAACTAAAATTCCAGCATCGCTCATCAGCTCTAGATGCTCTATGATTGCTTTTTGGCCTATTTTCAGCTCCTGAGAAAGCTCGCTAACATAACAGGGTCGCTCTGATAATAACTGTAGAATTTCCCTCCTAGTTTCGTTCCCCAGCATGTCCAGGATTTGTTCAAGTCTCATTTGTTTTTCTAGTTAAAATTTTAACGTGGTAAAAAATTCTAACTTTTTGTTATTAAAATATTTTATTTTGTTAGGGATTTTTACTTACAAAGGGTAATTAAAATGGATAAAGGGATAGACCTGCTAGAATTATTCACATCACCGACATGTCCCTACTGTTCTCATGCAAAAAGGATAGTAGAAAACTTGGTAAACAAGAGGGAGAATATACTACTAATAGAGAGGGATCTTACGAATACAGAAAATGTGGCATTAGCTAGAAAATACAACATCAGAGGAGTGCCAACACTTCTTGTTAATAGAAAATATAAGTTCCACGGAATACCTGATCCGGTTAAGTTAATGAGAGTGTTACGAAATACAAATATTTATAGAAGATAGATAACTAAAATTAGGAGATAGAAATGGAAGAAGTTGAATTAAAAGTCGCAGAAGCAATGCAGAATGACGTTGGCAGAGGAATCGTTAGATTAGATACTAAGACGAGGGATGCTCTTCAAATATCCACAGGGGATATAGTTGAAATAATTGGCACTAGATCTACAGGCGCAATTGTTTGGAGGGCGTATGCGGAGGATGAAGGACTTGGCGTAGTTAGAATGGACGGACTATTGAGGCAGAACGCTGGAGTCACTTTAGGAGATAAAGTGAGGGTAAGGAAAGCTAAGCTTCGTGATGCTAAACGAGTGACTTTCTCTCCAACTCAGACAATACGGTTCTCAGCTGGTTTTGGTGACTTTGTTAAAAGAAGGCTCTTAGGCCGGCCTGTTAGCAGTGGAGATAGGATTGTGGTAGGAGTATTGGGCACTACACTCCCATTTACAGTGGGCCATACAACTCCGGGGGGTATAGTTAGGATAGCTGATTTTACTGAGATAATTGTAAGAGAAAAACCGATAAAAGTCAGAGAAGGTATTCCGACAGTAGCATATGAGGATATTGGTGGGCTTAAAGAAGAAGTACAGAAGATTAGGGAGATGATTGAGCTTCCTATGAAGCATCCTGAGCTATTTGACAGAATAGGTATTGAGCCTCCTAAGGGCGTGTTGCTTCATGGGCCGCCTGGTACTGGTAAGACCTTGATTGCCAAAGCGGTAGCAAACGAGACCAATGCATATTTCCTTTCTTTAAATGGACCTGAAATTATGAGTAAATTTTATGGCGAGAGTGAGGAGAATTTAAGAAGGGTTTTTAAAGAGGCTGAGGAGAATGCTCCGAGTATTATTTTTATTGATGAGCTTGATGCTATTGCTCCTAAGCGTGAGGAGGTTCATGGGGAGGTGGAGAGGCG
>MTNE01000107.1 GCA_002011355.1 Thermoplasmatales archaeon JdFR-43
CATAGTATGAATACCTTTACAGGAATGAAGAATATTTTCTCTTCGCTATCATAAAATTTTCCATCTTTGGCAAGCAAATAGCCAGAGGCATTTAATTTCCCATGCGAGTCATACTCTCCTTCACCTCTGAAAAAGACATATTTTGTAAAATTCCTCTCCATGCCATCTATTTCTATTTTGCCTTCTCCATCAATAAAAAATATTTTGTTGAATTTCATGGGAAAAATTCTGCTGAAATCTACAGGTAGCAACTCACTTTTATTCTCCTCGTTGCTCTCATTTAAATAAAGCTCTCCTTCTAAATTTATGGATAAGTTGCCAGTGATTGTTACATCTATTGTTTCATAGAATTTCTTCCCTCCATTATAAGTCCAGCAGTTCTCGCCTTTTATTAAAGCATATTTTGTCAGAATTTTTCCCTCTGCTAACAAAGCGGAAGGGCAGCTGAAGCTTATGCTTCCATTTATTACTATATTGCCTTCAAAACTTTCATTATTTATGATGGCAGATGAGTTGTAAGCAAGTATTTCTGCCATTCCTTTTCCTTCTATTTTACCATAAAATTTGACATTGCCTCCTTCATAATAAATGCTGGCAGGATGAGAAATTTTAATGCCCTCAGGAAAAGCAGATATGAAAAGGGAGAAACCAATTATGGAGGCAATAATAGCGATAAATGTCACTGTTGAGGCTTTTCCCATAATGGAAAGAGAATAAAGAAGTTTAAATAATTTCCTAAATTTTATCTGTACATCTCCGCAAGTTTGAGAATTCTTTTTGCCTTCTTTTCCACAGGCAAATCAATCATTCTGCCATTTAATGTTGCAACCCCTGTGCCAGCTTTTTTTGCCTCCTCTATAGCTGCAATAATTTTTCTTCGCCTCCTCTATTTCTTCTGGTGATGGCATAAAGCATTCATGAATTATCTCTATCTGGCCGGGGTGAATTGCTCCTTTGCCGTCAAAGCCGAGGGCAATAATTTTCTTTGTTTCCTCTATAAGACCTTCATTATCCTCAATATTTGGATAAATTGTATCAAGTGCCTGAATACCGGCTGCTTTTGCCGCCACAAGCAACTGGCATCTTGGATATAATAAAGATTCCCATGTTCTCTTTTCCTCCTGTATCTCTTGTATAATCTTCTGCTCCGAAGGCAAGGGCAACTATTTTCTCGCTTGCCTCTGCTATTTCTTTTGCATTTGCTATTCCCTTGGCTGTTTCAATTATCGGCATGAGATGACAATCCAAATTGGCTTCAGCCATTATTTTTTCTATTAGTTCTATGTCTTCCTTACTTTCCACCTTTGGAATGCATATGCCGTGAGGATTGCCATATGAAATTACAGTTAAATCCTCTTTAGCCAGTTCCTTGTTTATTCTGACCCATATTTCTGCATTTCCAAAGTCCATTTCCTTCATGGCATTTCTTACTAAATAACGTGCATCATGTTTCTGCTCCATTACAACAGAATCTTCCAGATCAAGAATTGTGCAGTCGCATCCATAGACGGCTACACTATTAATGAAGCGTGGATTATTGCCAGGAACATAAAGGCGACTTCTCCTTAACCTGTCTTTTGCTGTTTTCCCTCTTCTTGCCTTTTTGCTGGGTATGTCATCTCTTATTGCCTTTGCGAGGGCTGCCTCCAGTCTTGCTATTATAACATAATCTATTGCTCCATTTTCNTCAATCTCTACATTTGCTTCTATATCNATTTCCTCGAGTTTTTCTGCAATCAAATTTTTTATGTGCTCTTCAAACATCCATTTTGTCTTACTCTTTATCGTGATTTCTCCNTCNCCAGGCATTACCCTAACTATACAATCTCTCTTATTTTCTGTCCCAGCTACAGCTTCCTCCATTATTTTCATTTTNCTCCCCTCGCTATTTCAAAATCAATAAAGTCACAATGATGAATGATTATCGCTTCGTTGCACCTCTCCACCATTTCTCCTTCCTTTGAATGAGCAGCAATCACATTAATAATTTTATCATCCAGCCCTACTTCCATGGCGAGAGCAGCTCCAGAAACAGGGTGGCGAAGATATCTTCCAAGCTTTGATTTAACAACCCTGCCATCTTTTTTTTCATATTCAAGCAGTTTTCCAACATCATGAAGTATAGCACCGGCTATCAGCACATCCATATCCACATCATCTCTTACTTTCCCAATTTCATATGCCATTTTTGCNACGCTATTCACATGTTTTACATATGAATATGCGTTGGGAATAAGCAATGTAAAAGGCATTTCCTCCAGATTTTCCCATTTGCCCCTCTCCATTGCAATTTCATAACATTTCTTTACCTTCTCCTTTATTTCCTCATTTTTTATTTCCTTCAGGAGAGGAAATACTGCCTCCAACTCCATGAAGGGAAATAGAGCAGCATTTTTATAGATTTTGAGGGAAGTTAGTGAAAACATGTTGGACATCCAGAAGAGCCTTTCTCTCTAAGCTTTTAACACNCTTTCCACTTCTTCTCTTAATATTTTATTCACAATCGCACCATCTGCTTTTCCTCTCAGTTCTTTCATCACAATGCCCATTAAAGGTGAGATAGCCTTCTCTCTCTTTTCTTTAACAAATTCCAGNTTTTTCCTCACAATATTTCTTATGATGTTTCTTATTTCTTCTTCAGAAACTCTCTTGAGTCCGCATTTCTCCATTGCTTCCTGCAAATTAGCTTCGGGGTGCTGAGCAAAGAACAAAAGCAAAGTTTCCACTGCCTCTTTTGCAAATAGTTTCTTTTTCAATCCCTCAAGCACATCCTCCATTTTTTTAATGGCGACGCTGCCATCATACCCTTCTCTTTCTATTTCTGCCATCACATTCAGCAATATTCTTGCAATAACTTTTTCATACCCTTCATATTNTAGGGCAAATTTTTCGAATAAATCATCTCTATCNGAATAAACAAGCTGCCTCGCCTCTTCCTTGCTGAGCTTATACTGCTTCACCATCCTTTCAATTTTTTTCTCTGGGTATTCTGGCAATTGTTTCTTCAACTT
>MTNE01000070.1 GCA_002011355.1 Thermoplasmatales archaeon JdFR-43
ACAAAAAGCTTTTATTTCATGCCCTGCTAAAAATTGATGATAAAAATTGCCAGCAGAGAGTACAGTGATGAAGAAATATACAGCATATTAGTGCCAGAGATTAGACAATGGTTTAAAGAGAAGTTTGGAAGCTTTACTCCCCCGCAGAGATACGCAGTAATGGAGATACATAATGGCAACAACATTTTAATTTCATCACCAACAGGCTCTGGAAAAACATTTGCCGCATTTCTGGCTGCCATCAATGAGCTTCTCTTGCTTGCAAAAAAGGGAAACCTCGAGGATAAAATTTATGTTCTGTATGTCTCNCCTCTAAAGGCTTTAAACAATGACATAGAGAGAAATCTTAAGGAGCCCCTGAAGGAGATATACAGCAAGTTCGAGATAAAGGAAAAGATAAGAGTGGCAGTGAGAACTGGCGATACGAGCCAGCAGGAAAGGCAACGACAGATAAGAAAAACCCCCCACATTTTAATAACCACTCCGGAAAGCCTGGCAATAATTCTCAANGCNCCNAAATTTTCTAAAAAGTTGAGAGAAATAAAATGGATTATAGTTGATGAAATTCATGCAATGGCTGATAATAAGCGTGGATTACATTTATCTTTATCATTGGAAAGGTTGGTTTATAACATGGAAAAGGAGCCTATTAGAATAGGGTTATCAGCTACAATCCATCCAATGAAAGAGATTGCGAAATTTTTGGTTGGCAATGGAAGAGATTGTCTGATAGTTGATGTAAGTTTTATTAAAAAAATGGATTTGAAAGTTGTCTCGCCTGTAGATGATCTAATTTACACCCCAGCAAATGAACTTTCAAATGAGCTATACAGCTTACTATACAAATTAATCAAGCAACACAGAACCACACTTATATTTACAAATACGAGGAGTGCAACAGAGAGAGTTGTTTTTCATTTAAAAAACAGATTTCCTGATTTAGATGGCAGAATAGAGGCACATCATGGTTCATTGTCAAGAGATGTCAGGCTCAGTGTAGAAGAACGTCTTAAAAACGGGGATTTGAAATGCGTAGTTTCATCAACGAGCTTGGAGCTCGGCATAGACATTGGCTACATTGATTTGGTTATTCTGCTCGGTTCTCCAAAAAGTATTACAAGAGCTTTGCAAAGGATTGGCAGAAGTGGCCATTTCCTGCATGAAATATCGAAGGGAAGAATAGTTGTTCTGGATAGGGACGATTTGATTGAATGTGTTGTCTTGGCAAAGAAAGCAAAGGAAGGAAAACTCGACAGAGTTAAAATACCAAAAAATGCTCTGGATGTGCTGGCTCAGCATATTGTGGGGATGGCAATAGAGAAAAAATGGAGGGTTGATGAAGCGTTGAATTTAATAAGAAAGGCTTATCCATACAAAAATCTGCCAAAGAGGGATTTGCTCAAACTTCTGCATTATCTGGCGGGAGAATATGAGGAGCTAGAAGATAGAAAAGTATATGGAAAAATATGGTTTGATGAAAACGAAGAAATTTTTGGAAGGCGTGGCAAAATGGTTCGTCCCATCTATTATCTAAACACAGGCACAATTCCTGATGAAGTGGCAATAAAAGTTTATACCACTGACAGAAAATTTGTTGGTAAAGTTGAAGAGCCATTTGCTGAGCGTCTCAAAAAAGGAGATATTTTTGTTCTTGCAGGCAATACATATGAGTTTGTTAGATCAAAAGGAATGAAAATATATGTTGTTCCCCGCCCTGATTCCACGCCTACTATACCATCATGGTTTTCTGAACAGTTGCCACTAAGCTTTGATCTGGCAATGGAAATAAGCAAATTCAGAGCTAAAATGAAAGAAATGCTAGATAAAGGAAAAGATGTGATAGAGTATCTCATGAAAAATTATGACATTGATGAAAAAACTGCAAGGGCCATAGAAAATTATTTTTTGGAGCAGATGCATTTTTCTGTTCCAACTCACAAAAAAATTGTTGTTGAAATTTTTGAAAGAGACGGATATAGGCACATAATATTTCATACTCTTGTAGGAAGGAAGGCAAATGAGGCTTTGTCAAGAATATTTGCCTATAGAATAACAAAGAGACATGGCTTTAATGTGAGAATTGCCATCACAGATAATGGTTTTGCCATCATATATCCAGAATGGAAGAAAAAATTGGATAAGGAAGACATAATTTCATTGTTTTCCTCTGAAAATATGAGGCAGGATTTGAAAAATGCTTTGAAGAATACAGAAATATTGAAAAGAAGATTTAGACATGTGGCAGCAAGAAGCTTACTCATTTTGAGAAATTATCTTGGTCATGAGATGAGTGTTGAAAAACAGCAGAGGAATGCGACAATTCTGTTTAAAGTTGTAAATGAAATAGATCCGGGATTCCCTGCCCTGAAGGAAACTTACAGAGAGATAATGGAAGATTCAATGGATATTGAGAATGCTGAAAAATTTGTTAAGAAAGGTGGAAGAAGGAAAGATAGAAATTGAAGTTGTTGAACTTCCTTTACCATCGCCATTCTCATTTAACATCGTTGCCATAGGAGCTTCAGATGTTGTCTTAATGGAAGACAGGAAAGAAATGATTAAGGAAATGCACAGAGAAGTTATGGAAATGATAAAATGCGCGAGATAAAAATTGGTGAGATAAAAATAATTGCATATTATGCCGCTTTTATTCCAAGTAAAAAAATAGCAATCGTTGCTGACTTGCACATTGGCTATGAAGGAGTTCTGCAGAGAGAAGGCGTTATGATACCAAAATATCAGAAGGAAGTGCTTACTGAAAGGCTGGGCAAAATCATTGAAATTTATAAGCCTGTCAAGCTCATAATAAATGGCGACTTCAAGCATGAATTCGGAAAAAATCTCCGTCAGGAATGGAGGGAGGCAAATGAAATATTGAATTATCTTGCAGGCGAAACAGATGTCTTGCTTATAAGAGGGAATCATGATAATTTTTTGAGGACGATAGCATCCAAATTAAATGTTCCAGTTGTCGAGGAATATGAAATGGAAGGAATAAAAATT
>MTNE01000049.1 GCA_002011355.1 Thermoplasmatales archaeon JdFR-43
TATTAAAAATTGAAGATAAAAATCAAATTTAAAATGAAAGAAGCAATTTCAGTAGCTCATTCATAATTACACAAACTTTAGTTTCTCTGGTAAAAATTACGGAAAAGCTAATAAACAAGTATGCTATTTATTATCATGATTAGGAAACTTGCTGTTGTGTTTATTGCTTTTCTGGTGATTTTGCCAGTTGGAAATGTACTAAATCTTAGCATAAAGAGCCATGAAAATGAGGATGACAACATAAAGGAAGAAAATACTCATTTTCAGTTAAGGATTTCAAAATGGTCAGATTGGGACTGGAAAAATCAGATGGGATTCTATATCCATACAAAATATGATGGCATAGAGAAGGATACTCCTGTTCTCCAATCGATTTTTTCTGGAATAGATGTTGATAATGATCCTTCAACTGGCGTAAATGGAAAGGATGTTAAGGTTAGTATAATTGCTCTTCCTTTAATTCAGCAAACAGATGTGGGCTTTGTTTTCACCCTTTCATTGGCATTAAAAGTTATAAGACTCGGAGACGAAATAAAAAATGGAGAATTTGAAATAACATTTGGAGGAAGCATAACATTCAATGGAGTGCATCATTTCAAAATAGGATATTATTCTGCTGACGGAGAAGAAATACCAAGAGAATTAAGAGAGGTTGTAACTATTGTGCCATACATATTCTATGACAAAGATCCGGAATTTTACATAAACATTGAACCAGTTTTTGATAATGGAAATGAAAATGTATCTGCCATACTGGCTTATTCAAATGCTAATTTTGGAGACCATACAATAATAATTGATTATTTCCCCGCATTAGATACAATGATAAAAGTTACCCCAAGCATAGGAATAAACAAATTTGGCTTTTCCATCGAAAGATATACAGATATTGAACAGACAATAAGGATGAGATATATCGGAGAAATGGCTATCAATTTAACAATAGAAGATATTCCTCGGGAAATGGCTTTTTCATTGAGCTTTGCAGAAGACTATTTTGAATATGAAGCAAGTGATGAATTCAATGCGAGTTTGATTATAGAATATAGAGAAATGGAATTTGTAATGAAAATAGAATATCTGCCACGCCATTTAATGGCGCAGTTTGATCCAGAAGGGTATTTCTACATAAATGTAGATGAGAGAAAAACAAAGTTTATTGTTGCAAATGCTCTAGAAAATCCAACAATGTATTTCTCAGTGACAAACCTAACTGGAGAATCAATTATAAGATGGAATATTGGAGGCGAAGGCTATTTAACGATAGATGGCTTTACAGGACTACAGATAGAAATAAAATTTGAAATGGGAGAAGTGTATTTCAAAATTTATTCCGTCCTCCAGACAGAACACTTCGAAATAAGCTGGAATCTTTCCATTCCTGGATATGTGTTCATAGATTCCAACAATGAATGGCTCAGCTTCTATTCATTCAACTTTACCATTGGCGATGTATTTGGAATACTGATAGAAGCGAATTTCATCAGGGCAAATAATTACAGGGTGGAGTGGCAAACATCTATACCATTCTTCACCACAGATGGAGAATTTGATTTCATAGGAAACATAACCTTTGCAATAATGCTCAATGGAACCTGGTATTATCTATTTAGTTAAATAACAACCACAACCCTCTTCCTTTTATTTTCTTATTCTCCGCAGGGTAGCAACATTAATTACGGAAAATCTATTTTAATACTCTATATCTACCTTTTCCAAGAAATTCTATAACCCCTTTATCTCTCAAAATCTGTAGTTGCTGTCTTATTTTTGGCCTAATATGTTTATTCCTTGGATGCAATTTTTTCAACAATTCCTCAAAGCTGTATATCTCGCCAAGTGTAAATTCATCCTTTCCAAGATTTCTTATACATGCAAGAACATCAGTTAGCCATCCTTTTGAAGAAATGGATATTTCTTTGAAAAAGGAGAATCGTTTCCATGCCTCTCTAACATTTTCCTTGGGAAATATCACGCCATTCATAATCAGATATATCCTCGCATCACTTGGCAATCTTCCCAAAAGAATATTAGAACCGATCCATCCAGCCCTTCTTGCACTTTGACTCAACGGTTTTCTTCTTTCAATGATATCTGGAGAGATGAAATATCTCGGAATAACCATAAGATTTTGAATGGTCATATTATTTCTGTTATAATGCATGAAAACAAAATTCGGGATAGTGCCCTCCTTAATGGCTTTAATCTTGGGTTTATAAGCAGAATTCGTGACTTTTCTGCCAAATTTATGGCTCATGCTTTTCATTTGATATCGTTCATTACATCTAGGACAAACAAAATCAACAACCTTTTCATTAGGTGGAGTGGGTTCTAAAAAATCTGATGGACAAGCGGGACAATACATATTATCCTCAAACCATTTTTCAGTGATTACTCGAACTTTTTGTGAAGGACTTTTGTAATTTTTTGCAATTTCTGGATTCAGTACTGTTTCCATCTAAGAATATAACAAAACAGATGATTTGATTTTTTCGATATATTATAATTTACTTACAAAATGATGTAACTAAATACAAAAGTGGTTTGTGATATCCTATCATGAAATCTTCAAAAGAAAAAGTAGTTGCATATATGGCTAAAATAGAGCACATTAAGATATATGAGCCGGTCGTTATTAACGAAGGTGAAGGTTATTTCATGAGAGGGACAAGAGTTGACATCGGTTCATTTAGTGTAGTTGTAATAGAGCAACTGCATCCTAATTATGGATATTTTTCAGAATATATGGCATGGATAAAATCGTTTCATATAGCAGAGTGGAAGAGCATACCGGTAATTAGATGCTCCTATGATATGACTCTCAAAAAATTTTTGCAATTACATCCCTCTCTCAAATCACTTTTCAAGAAAAGAAATGCAATCGATTACATTCTTAATGGAGAATGATGATATTTTCCCAGAAAATTTCACTGAAAATAAATATATAGATGCCTTTATATACAACAATGCACCCTGAATT
>MTNE01000191.1 GCA_002011355.1 Thermoplasmatales archaeon JdFR-43
ATATTAATTTTTTACTTTTCCGTCTACATCTTATTCCAAATTCGCACACATAATCTTGCGTCATCCCACATATATACATTGTTGAAAAGGAGGTAAGTCTCCTTGGAAGTATCTTTTATCCACTGAAGAAGCAGCTTTAGCTCTTCCTCCGTGTACTTGTGGCGGTAACCCCTGCCACCATGCAAGCGAAGATACAAAAGTCTACCCCAAACTGGTTTTGAAACAAAGGGGTCCACACAGTGGATTAAATCAAGCTCTTCACAAAGTTCCTTTATGAGATCACTCTCCCACTCGCCTCGTGGCTCCCAGACAAAAAGAAAATTTTCCCTCTCGACCGTAGAGAAAAACCTCTTTAGGTTAGAAATATTTTCTTTTTCCGGAGTAAAACTTTTAGGAGTCTGGAAAAGAATTATCTTCGCTTGAAGGATTTGAGCTAATGACTTACTTTCATTAAAGGCGTTGAAGACCGATTCTGAGGGGCGGAAATAACCCACCTCTTTCTCTTTTAAGCTCCCTTTATAACGGCGGTAAGTAGGACTTTCCGGAGGGTGAGTAATAATCTGAGAAGCCTTTAAAGTGAACTCAAATTGAGCTGGCGCTTCTTCTCTCCATCTTTTAACTGTCTCTTTTGACAGTCCACCATAAAAACTTTTTTGCACCTCCATTAAGGAGAGTTCCCCGTAATATCTCTTTCTTCCCACAGGAAAACCGCAGCAGCCTACCTTTATCAAACCCATTTAAATCCTTTCCTCCCAGTGGTAATATTATTTTTTGAAGGGAGGGAGAAATGCAAGCTTATGTTTTAATTACCGCCCAGGTTAGCCAGGTTAAAGAAGCTCTCCAGGGACTTAAACAAATCGAAGGAGTGAAGAAGGTAGATGCTGTAACAGGGCCTTATGACATTATTGCCTTAGTGGAAGGAGAAAATATGAATGTGATTGGAGAAATGGTTGTAAGTAAAATTCAAAACGTTCCTGGAGTTTCGCGCACTTTAACCTGCTTAATAGTCGAAGCGTGAACAAAGACGAAAAAGCACGGTTAAGAAAAACTCTCCTCCAAAGAAGAGCTTCCCTCCCCCCAGAAGAGAGGAAGGAAAAGGGAGAGAAAATAAGGGATAATTTCTTTTCTCTGCCATTTTACGAAAAATCTAAAACTATAATGTTCTACCTCTCTCTTCCCACTGAAGTGCCTACAGATGAAATGATTGAGAGAGCTTTTTTGGAAGGAAAAAAGATTGCCGTTCCCTGTATAAAAGAAGGAAATATCTTTCCCTCTCTTCTTACTTCCCCCTCTCAGACTGAAATTGGAAGATTCAGAATAAGAGAGCCAAAGAAAAAGAAGTTTATCTCCACAGAAGAACTCGACTTAGTGGTTGTGCCCGGCTGTGGTTTTGATTTAAAAGGTCACCGCATTGGCTTTGGAAAAGGATTTTATGACCGTTTTCTTTCTGAGCTTAAAGAAAGTGTTCCACTAGTGGCTCTCGCCTTTGAAATTCAGATAATTGAAGAAATCCCCTCAGACAAGTGGGATGTGCAAATGGATTACATCGTTACAGAAAGACGCATCATCAAAATAAAATAAAAATTTGATTTACAAAGGGAATAAATGCTAAATTTTTTACCGTGAATTGTCCTTTCTGTGGTCACAGAGAAACTAAAGTTGTTGATTCTAGAACTACTGAAGCAGGTGATGCCATTAGAAGAAGAAGAGAATGCCTTGCCTGCAGCAAGCGCTTTACTACCTATGAGAGAGTTGAAGAAATGCCACTAACTGTTATCAAAAAAGACGGCACGAGAGAACCGTTTGACAGAAATAAAATTTTACAAGGTCTCTCCAGAGCCACAGTAAAAAGAGAAGTTCCTTTAGAAGTTCTTGAAAACTTGGTGAATGAAGTAGAAAGTGAGCTCCGGAATGAGTTCAAATACGAAGTCCCTTCCAATGAAATCGGAGAAATGGTCCTTAAAAAACTTCTTCCTATAGATAAAGTGGCCTATATCCGCTTTGCCTCAGTTTACCGAGAATTTAAAGACTTGGAAGAGTTCACAAAGGAACTGGAAAAGCTACAAAAGAAAAAAACTAAGTCTCGCCAGTAAGCCAGAGATAAGCTAAAAGCAAAAGAAAAGCAAAAGCAGAAAGAAGTATAATTTTAAGAGTGGCTTTAAGTGAAAAAATGGCTAAAATCAGAATGAGCAAGGGAACAAGAACAACCAAACCTTTCTTCCTCCACACCCTGTACGGTAAAGCTAACAAAAAAAGAGCTACTATTAAAAGCATTATCCACTTCATCATCTCAAAGCCATTCTATCAGAAATGAAATTCCTTGTTGCTCCTGCTAGATTCAAAGGAACCTTTTCCGCCTTTAAAGCCGCAGAGCTTATAAAAGACTCTCTTCTCTCCCTTTTTCCCCAAGCAGAAGTAGACCTCATGCCGCTTGCGGATGGGGGTGTGGGAACTGTAGAAACTTTTCTTTCCTCCCTTCCTGGAAAAAAAATGACGTTTAAAGCAACCAGCCCCTTGGGAGAAAAAGTAGAAGCCCTAGTTGGAGTGGTAGAAATAGAAGGGGAAAAGGTAGGCATAGCAGAAATGGCTGCCGCTTCAGGTCTAACTTTAGTTCCCCCTGAAAAAAGGAATCCACTCTTGGCAAATACCTATGGAACAGGAGAGCTGATTAAAAATCTTGCTCAAGCAGGGGTGAAAAAAATTATTCTCGGCCTAGGAGACAGCGCCACAGTTGATGGTGGTGTTGGTGCTCTAGAGGCTTTAGGCGTCTTATTTTTAGACAAGAATAATAAAAGAGTTGAGCCTATACCTTTAAACATTCCTAAAATTGTTGATTTTGAAGACCATATTCCTCCGAAAATAAAGGAAATTCTCCTAATTTTAGCCACCGATGTTAAAAATCCCCTTTTGGGAGAGAAAGGAGCAGCGAAAGTCTACGCTCCTCAGAAAGGTGCGAGAGAA
>MTNE01000109.1 GCA_002011355.1 Thermoplasmatales archaeon JdFR-43
GTTTTTTTGATGGTCAATGGCAATTACATAGAGAGGTTTTCCTAAAGGAATCCCTAAACCTTTCCGCTGTCCAATAGTGTAAAAAATAATCCCTTTATGCTTACCCAAGATATTCCCCTTCTTGTCTACGATAGGGCCAGGCTTAATTGAAGGAAGATATTTTTTAAGGAATTTTCTGTAATCCCTTTCCGGAATGAAGCAGATTTCCTGACTTTCGCTCTTTGAAGCTACGTGGAGGTTTCTTTCCTGCGCTATCTGGCGCACTTCTTCTTTCTTTAAGTTTCCTAAGGGAAAGAGAGTGTGAGAGAGGTTTTCCTGGTTGAGCATGTAGAGGACATATGACTGATCCTTTCCCTCGTCAATACCCTTTTTAAGATAGTAAACATTACTTTTTTTATCGTAGCTAATGCGAGCGTAGTGTCCAGTGGCTAGGTATTCTGCTCCTAGAGAAAAAACTTTTTTTAAGAGAAGGTCAAACTTGATTATTTCATTGCATTTAAGGCAGGGATTAGGTGTCCTTCCGGAAACGTATTCTTTTACGAAATAGTCAATAACGCTTTTTTTGAAAGCCTCCTTAAAGTTCAGTGTGTAGTGAGGTATTTCCAGAGCGAAAGAAACTTTCTTTGCATCGTTTACAGCTTTTAAAGAGCAGCATCCCCGATAACTATCTGGGAGGGAGGCTTCCTCTTCCTCCCAGAGGGAAAGAGTCACTCCGATAACTTCATACCCTTCTTCTTTTAAAATCAGAGCAGCGACCGAAGAATCTACGCCGCCGCTCATAGCGACGACTACTTTTTTCTTCATAACTTTAATTTTATTTTGATTTTCCTTCTTTCTGAAGAAGACGACTTTTTAAACGGCAAAAGGCACAAGGGGGGTGGGTAGTGGGAAGACCACAGGTGGGACACTCACTTAAACTCATTTTCTCTTCCTCGAAAAGACTTCTTGCTTTTTGCTGGAACTCTCGGTAAAAGCGGATTTTTGTACCCGGAGATTTTTCTTCAATTTGATTTAAAATACCTTTTAAAAAGATGGTCGTTGCACCCTGAGAAAAGGGGCAGTCCTCGTATATATAATCAATCTGATTGAGTATTGCGTAAGCAGCGCTTTCCCTTTCTGTGACTTCGCAGAGAGGTTTGATTTTTTTTGCCAATTTGGGATGCCATGAGGGAAGAAGAGGAGACTGCCTTCCTAAATAGCCCATCTTCCAATTTAAAAGGTTTGAGAGAAGAACAGCTGTTTCATCGTCAAGATTATGTCCAGTGGCGATAGCTGAATAGCTTCCGTTTAAGGCCTCCCGGTTCATCAGGTATCTTTTTATCAGGCCACAGGTGGCACAGGCTTTCCTTCCTTCCCTTTTGGCTAAGTGAGGCAGAGTGAAGCCCACTTCTTCTTTTAGCTCCACGATTTTTAGATTTCCTTTAATTTTGTGAGCAAATTTTTCCGTTTTTTCTCTAGACTTTTTCGAGTATTCATCTATCCCTAAATCTATATGCAGAGCATCTGCTTTATAACCCAATTTTTTCAGCAAAAACCAAGTGTTTAAGCTGTCCTTTCCTCCCGAAACAGCGACCAAAATCTTATCGTGAAGGGAGAGGAGAGAATACTTTTTAATGGCTTCTGAGACCCTTCTTTCAAAGAACTCTTGAAAGTGAGGGGCGCAGAGCGAGATATTATGAGCCCTCAATTTTATAACTGCTTTTTCTCCACATTTTTTACACTTCATACCACTACCTCAATTAAACAAAGGTCCTCATTTAAGGGTTTTAATTCACACTTTAGAATTTTGAAAATTAGGAATTTTTTAACCTCCTGAAATCACATTAACGATTTTTATCTCATCACTATCGTAAAGCTGAGCATCTTCGGTTAAAAGTTCATCTTCTCTAATCACCAGAACGGTTTCTGGGTTGAGGTTGAGCTCTTTTAAAACCTCTCTTACCCTTTTGTTTCCCTCTAAAGTGATAATCTTTCCTCCAATTTCTACTTTCATGAGCAGACCTCACACTGCGGATTCCTTTTCACCTTTACCATTTTAAAGGTAAGTGTTTCTAAGTTTACCAGGAGTATCCTTTCCTTTGTAGAAACCTCTTTTCCAATTAGGTATTTAATTGCTTCCGTAGCTTCGAGAAGACCCAAAAGACCAGGGGTTACTCCAATTACAGGAAAAACTTCTGCTCTTCTTGATTTATTTCCAAAAATGCAGTTTAAACAAGGGGTTTCTTGAGGGATATATGTATAGAGGTAGCCCTGCCATCCTTCAACAGCTGCGGAAATTAAAGGTTTTTGAAGTTCAGTTGCCTTGTTGTTTAGAAATAATCTCCCCTCAAGGTTGTCTAAACAGTCGATTAAAAGATGAGCCTCTTTCCAGATATCCACCGTTTCCTGAAGCCTTTCCGCATGAGCAGAAATGTTGATTTCGGAATTTAAAGAGAGGAGCCTTTCTCTGGTCAATTTAGCTTTTTCTCTGCCTGCGTCCTTTGTTTGATAGAGCACTTGGCGATTGAGATTAGAAATTTCCACTTTCTCTGGGTCAAAGAGGAGGAGGTTTCCCACGCCGGCAGCAGCCAGGTAAAGAGAAGCTGCACTTCCCAATCCTCCCAGCCCAAAGAGAGCAACTTTAGAGCTTTTGAGTTTCTTTTGGGATTCTTCTCCAAATCCTTCTAAGATTAGCTGTCTTTTATATCTTTCTAGCTCTTTTTTTGAGAGCATATAAGCTATTTTAGGATAAAGTGTTGAAGCTCTAAAGAGTTAAAAAGCTAGAGAGGCGAAAGGAAAAGTTAAGACTTCACCTTTTCAGCTCCTTGAGCACTCATTTACAAGATTTTTTCTAAGTCCATCTGTAAAATTTTGCGCGTTTCTCTTTCTAAAGATTCCGGAAGCCCTTCTATTTCCACATTGAGAAAGCCCCGCACGATGAGGGAGGTGGCTTCCTCTTCCGAAAGCCCTCGAGACATAAG
>MTNE01000024.1 GCA_002011355.1 Thermoplasmatales archaeon JdFR-43
GAAGAATTATATCCTGAATGTAATGGTGATCCTCCAGATTTAATGGTTTATTTTGATGATTTGTATTGGCGTTCTGCTGGCACAATTGGCCATGGAAGAGTACATCTTGAAAGAAATGATACTGGTCCAGATGATGCAGTTCATGCAAAACATGGCATCTTCGTTAAATATCCTGCTGATGAAAAAAGAATTGAGGCGAGCATATATGATTTCGCTCCGACGTTGCTTCATACTCTTGGCATTGAAATTCCAAAACATATGGAAGGAAAGGTGATAAAATGAAGGGTAAAGGAGTAACTGTATGGTTTACGGGATTGCCCTGCTCTGGCAAGACCACTATTGCAAAAGAATTAATGAGACGATTGGAAGAGCAAGGAATAGATGTGGAATTACTGGATGGGGATACTGTACGTGATTACATCAGAAACAAAGATTTTTCAAAGGAAGGCAGAAATAAGCATCTCAGATATATAGCCCTTATGGCGAAATTGCTGTCGGAGAGAGGCGTTATTGTACTATGTAGTTTCGTTAGCCCTTACAGAGAAAACAGAGATTTTGCTAGATCCATATGTAATAATTTCATTGAGGTGTATGTTAAAACACCTGTTGAAGTATGTATAGAAAGAGANGTTAAAGGCATGTACAAAAAAGCACTAAATGGAGAAATAAAAGGATTTACGGGCGTAGACGATCCATATGAAGAGCCGGAAAATCCAGAAATTATAGTTGAAACAGATAAGGAAAGCGTTGAGGAAAGTGTTCAGAAAGTGCTTAATAAACTAAAAGAANTGGGATATATAGAATAATACAAGCACAATTAATCCTGCAGCAACTCTTCCTTTGCTTTTTCTACTTCATCATAAATTTTTTCTTCATCCACAGTTAAAAATTTTCTATCATGATATAGCATTCTTCCATTTATTATAACATCNCTCACATTGAAACCGGAGGCAGCATATACGAGATGAGAAATGATGTTGTGGCGGGGAATTAAATTTGGAGAACTCATGTCNAGGCATACTATATCTGCTTTTTTTCCAGTTTCAATACTTCCAGCATTTAATCCCAAAAATTCAGCAGCATTTATTGTTGCCATATCCAATGCTTGCTGAGCTGTAACAATGCTTGCATCCCATCTGTGATGCTTGTGAATTAAAGCCGCGAATTTCATCGTTTCAAACATATCAAGCTTGTTGTTGCTTGCCGCTCCATCTGTGCCAAGCGTTACGCATGCCCTAGTATCAAATAATTCTGGCAATGGAGTGTAGCCGCCTGTTGCGAGTTTCATATTGCTTACTGGATTATGAATAACACATGCTTTGGCGGAAGCAATTTCTTTTACTTCCTCCTTTGTAATCCATCCACAGTGAGCAAGCATTGTTTTTTCATTAAGTAAGCCATGTTTCTTAATTTGTTCTAGCGGACGGCAGCTATACTTGTTAAGAACATCATATACCTCATGCCTTGTTTCGGAGCAGTGAATATGAATGAAAGCATCATATTTTTCTGCAAGCTCAGCAGCTTTTTGCAGAGTTTCTGGGGAGCAGGCGTAAGTGGAATGGGGGGCAACAACTGGCTTTATTAATTCATCATCACTCCATTTTTTAATAAAATTCTCACATTCTGGCAACAGACATTCTCTTTTCATCTCTGGTGTATCAAAATCAATTAAACTGAAGCCAGCGTAGCAGCGTATGCCGAACCTTTTTGCCTCATTGGCTATTACATCCTCAAAGAAATACATATCATTGCAACAAGTCGTGCCAGTTGCCACCATTTCCATGAATGCAAGTTTTGTTCCTATGGCAATATGTCCTGCTTTCAATTTTGCTTCGATTGGCCATATCCTTGTTGTAAGCCATTCCTCCAATGGCAAATCATCTCCATATCCTCGCAACAGAGTCATTGGCAGATGAGTGTGCATGTTCATTAAGCCAGGCATTACTATTTTGTCCCTCAAAACAAAATCTGCCTCCACATTTATTTTTCCTATTTCTACTATTTTATCGCCTTCTACGTAAACATCTCCATAAATGATCTGCCTACTTTTATTCTGGGTTACAATTATTGAATTTTTTATCAGTATGCTCATTTAATCCAACACTGTTATGTTGTATGGGTTTATAAATGGATATTCAAGAACCTCTCCCTCTACTTCTACCCTCCTCCCTTCAACATCCATTCTTTCTTTGAGCAAAATGCCAACTATCCCTCCCTCATATGATAGACGCATCAGATAGCCATCTCTATATGGAAACACAGCTCTTACCACTCCTCTTATTCTCACTCTTCCTTTCTTTGGCACATAGGAGACAGCTTTCTCNTTTACTTTATAAAATTCATAGAACATGTCTCTTAACTCTTTCAAAATGTCCTCGTCAGAAGTGACTATAGCAATCTGCCCCTCTTTTATCTCTCCAGCAAAAATATATGCCTTATTAAGCCCTACTACAAAATTTCCGATTACGCTTGGATTCTCCCTTGCATTCTTAGCCAATGGTGTAGGAGCAGCGACAACAACTCTTGCATCTGATGGTGGGGTTATGTGTAATTTTTCTGCTACAATCAGNGCATTTCTCAATTCATTTAAATTCCATTTTTTCACTAACTTGCAGGTTTTTTCTGGCACACTTTTTTTCCATGCAAACTCGACAGCAATTGANACAACCACTATGCCAACTATTAAACCTGCAACAAATGCTATAATATCCATGTTTCCAAATCAATTGTTTATTATTAAGCTTTATTATTTTGATTGATGATGACCTAAGTGTTAAAAATAATTGCTGGTGTTTTCAGGGTGCAATCATGAAAACACAAATTTTTCCATGTTTTCTATATACTATTTACCATAGCAAAATTTCATTCTGTTACTTTATTTGTTTTAAAGCTAAAAATTTGGTCGAAGAAACCTTAATAAGTCCACTTGCCATTACAATTGTGGGGG
>MTNE01000027.1 GCA_002011355.1 Thermoplasmatales archaeon JdFR-43
TCTTTGTTTTATATAAATTTGTTGGACTGGCAATAACATTTCTATGGCGGGAGCACGAAGAAACATATGTTGTTGGCGCCGCTGTCGCTGTATTTGGAGGATAACAAAATTCTCTACTATATAATAGATTTGATGTAGAATATCAATATATTTCCAGATATTTTTTAATTTCCCAAGCAGTGACTTGCATCTTGAATTCATTCCATTCTTTGGTTTTTATTTCAATATATTTTTCGAATAATGATTTGCCGAGAGTTTCGTAAACGATTTTGCTAGATTTCAATTCTTCCAAGGCCTCCCACAGTGAATTTGGCAAGATATCTATATTCTTTTCATTCAATCTGCTATCTTCCATTTTATATACATTTTCTTCCACTGGTTCCGGAGGCATTAGATTATTTTTAATTCCTTCAAACCCAGCCCTCAGCATTACAGCGAATGCAAGATATGGATTGCAGGAAGAATCGGGGCATCTCAATTCAATCCTAGCTGATTTTTCTTTAGACCATTTTGGCACCCTTATCAAACTGCTTCTATTCATACTGCCCCACGTAATGTATACTGGAGCCTCAAATCCAGATATAAGTCTTTTATAGGAATTAACAGTGGGGCATAAGATAGCACATATTTCTTTAATATATTTCATTTGTCCAGCAGTAAAATTATATGCAATCTTCGATAATTTATATTTATCTTCTTGATCGTGAAACAAATTTTTTCCTGTTTTAACATCAAACAAACTTTGATGAACGTGCATGCCAGAGCCAGGCGCATTCATTATGGGTTTAGGCATAAAGGTTGCTTGCAAACCATACATTTGTGCAATCTTTTTAAGAGTGTATTTAAGCATCAATAATTTATCAGCAATTTGTAAAGCAGGTCCATATTCAAAATCTATCTCGTACTGCCCTTCACCAACTTCGTGATGAGATGTTTCAACATTTATTTTGAAGTTTTTTAATGACTTAATAATTTCCTTTATGAATCTGTATCCTTCATGCGATGTCATATCAAAATAACTTCCATAATCCATTGGTAATGTTTTGGTTTTATCATCTTTTCTAAAAAGATAAAATTCTACCTCTGGTCCTACATTATATTCAAAACCTTCTTTACGTATCTCAGAAATTGTTTTCTTAAGTATATACCTAGCATCTCTTTCGAAAGGTTTTCCATTATGGTTGTAAATATCACATATAAAACAAGCTGTTTTACCATTTTCTGCAAGCCACGGAATAACGGAATAAGTTGACAAATCCGGCTTTAAAAATAAATCACTTTCATATATTCTTGCAAATCCCTCTATAGAAGAGCCATCAAACCACAAGCCATGCTCTAACACATCTTCCAATTTACTGAGAGGTATAATTATCTCTTTTACAACACCAAGTAAATCAGCAAATTGCAAACTTATAAATTCTATACCGTCTTTCTCCAACTTTTTTAAAATTTCAGCCTGCATAAAAATAATGTATTCGAGATTTAAAAAGTTTCAGTAGTGAAAATAAAACTTGTAATCTAGATCTGTTATTTCTGTCATATACCTTCTCCATTCTTTCTTTTTCTCTTCTATAAACATTTCTACTGCCTCTTTTCCTATAGCCTTTTTGATCACATTATCGTTTTCCAATTCCTCTATCGCTTCCATTAAATTAGATGGCATCTTCTTTATTCCGTATTCTCTTATTTCTTTCTCACTCAGCTTATACAAGTTCTTCTCAACTGCTTCATATTCAATTTTTTTCTTTATACCATCAAGTCCCGCATATATGATGACTGCATAAAACAGATAAGGGTTTGCGGTAGGGTCAGCATTTCTTATTTCTATATCGATTTCCTTCTTTGCTGGTATTCTTATTAAACTACTTCTGTTATATCTGGCCCATGTGATATAACAAGGGGCTTCAAAATTTGGTATTAAGCGTTTGTAGGAGTTTACCGTTGGATTTGCTATTGCCGCCATCCCTCTTGCATGTTCAATTATCCCTCCAATAAAATACCTTGCCGTCTGACTCATATTGTATTTATCATTTTCATCATAGAAAACGTTCTTTCCTCTGCTATACAAAACAATATGTGCATGCATTCCATTGCCTGCATCATTTGAAAAGGGTTTCGGCATAAAGGTTACAAGTGAATTGTATAAACTCGCAATTTCTCTTGCAAGATACTTAAAATAAATGCAGAAATCTGCTGCCTCAATTGCATTTAAAGTTTTTATTTCCACTTCATGTTGATATTTTCCTGTTTCATGGTGGTGATATTTAACAGAGTATCCACTTTCTATTAGAGTTTCAGCCAGTTCCCTTCTATAATCTTTCGCATCATCAACTGGAGGGGGAGCAAAATAGCCGCTCTTTTCCTCAATTTCATAATTTCCTCTATATTCACTTAAAACATAAAATTCCATTTCTGGAGATATTTTTATTTCATCGTACCCCTGTCTTTTTGCTTTTCCGACCGCTTTATTCAAAATATATCTCGGATCAGCTGGAAAAGGTTTCAATGAAGTATCATATATGTTGGCTATTATTCTTGCTTCATCTTTTTCATGAGGTAAAATAAGAAATGTTTTTTTATCTGGTATAGCAATCAAATCCGATTCTTCAACACCTGTCAGCCCAACAGATGAACCATCAAAATTGAAACCTTTCTCTAAAACAAAATTTAAAAATTCATTCGAAGAAAAGTGCAGGATTCTCAATCTTCCCAACAAATCTGTAAAATGAACTTGAACCCACTTTATATCATTTTTCTCTATTATCTTTTTTATTTTCTCTTGGTTCATCAGAGTTTGATAAGATTTGGTTATAAATTTTTTGTGGAATGTAATGTAAATAGAGCTCATCCAAAACTAAATATAATAAAAAATCATAACAAAAATAATGAAGAGGGAAAGAGGAGAGGAAATAAGGATAGGCATTGTCGTTTCTGAATTCAATT
>MTNE01000046.1 GCA_002011355.1 Thermoplasmatales archaeon JdFR-43
TATAACAAGTCCCGCTTTTATTGCATATGTGAAGATATTTGAGATTAGCCTAGATTTTCCTTCTCTTTTTCTGAAACTACAAGGAACTTCAAGTATTTTTAGAGAATAATCAAAAGTTCCTCACGACTTAATTCTCGTCTTTAGTTTTCTCGTAAATGCCCAGAATCTAAGACCAGCATTTAAACCATATTTTCTAATTAACTTGTTTTTCCAGAAACCGTAGAAGATCGGTCCTAAAACTGTCCCAAACTCGCTTTTAAAGAATAATTTCATAGTATACACTTCACCCAATTCATGAGCTAGTCTTCTTTCTTCTTTGGAAAAATCATCAGTTACAAATACAGGTTCATGAGCATCATAGGATATTTCGTTTAAGTAAATCTCTGGGGGATACAGGAATTTTGCATTTTTTGAAACCCATTTTTGTAACTCTGTACCCGGGTAAGGAACTATATTATAAAACATAGCTTCATTAAGTCTTAATGATTTTGCGAAATTAAGGGTGTACCTAAATCTTTCAAAGGTGTCACCTGGGGCACCAATTAAAAAGAAACCGCCCACCTTTATTCCAACATCCTTGGCTAATTTTACGGCATTTCTAACCTGTTTCGTAGTGATACCTTTTTTTATGTTTTTTAATACTTCGGGATGCCCGGATTCAATGCCATAGGCAAGATAAAAGCAGCCAGCTCTTTTCATTTTTTCTAAGAGTTCCTTATTTACACGATTTACTCTTATTCCATTTCTCAAATCCCATTTAATTTTTAATCCTCTTTCAATGATTAACTCACATATTCTAATAGCTCTATTTATGTCGCATGTGAAGTTGTCGTCAGTAAAGGTGAAATAATTATACCCCTTATTATGCCAATACTCTATCTCATCCACTACATTCTCTGGACTTCTTGCCCTAAATCTATTGCCCATTATTAGTTTTATGGAACAATACGTACATCTAAAGGGACATCCTCTAGATGAAACTATTGGAATCTTATTATCAAGATATTTTTCAAGCTCAAATTTTTCGTATGCTGGGAAGGGGAGCGAATCTAAATCTTCTATTAGTTCTCTCTTCGGATTTTTCACGATTTTTCCATTATCCCGCCAAACCAACCCATTTATATTCTCAAGATCCTTCCCAGTAACCAAATCCAATAACGTATATTCTCCCTCACCTATAACAGCATAATCCGCCTTGGATTCTAGTAATATCTTTTCTTGGATTACAGAGGGATGAGGCCCACCGATTACGACAGGGGTGCTATAATTATCTTTGATTTGGCTAATAATACCATAGGCTATATCGTATTCTCTACTGGCACAAGTAATACCTATAAGATCCGGAGAGAAATTTTGAATTTTATCAAATAGTTTTTCAATTTTTGAGTCTAGTCTCAGATCAATAACTTCTACAGCAATCTCATTTTTCATCAAAAAAGCTGCCAGATAGGCGATCCCAACATGTGGGGAAGTTGGTTTGTAATATTTCCCTATTGCGTTTGGCACAATAAGCAAAACCTTCATTATCTTAAATTTTATTAGTTGCCAATATTAATGGTATTTAAAATTTTTGGGTTTTAGGGTTTTATTGTTCTATCCTAGGACATATGTCCTGTTAAAGTATAACTAGGCAGGAGACATATAGTGGATCCCTTGGTGAGGCCTCTCATAGTTCCAGTAGTACACTAACTTACTGAGACTGTTAAACATCCAGGCCTCAAACACATAGGCCTTATGAAGTCCATTACCTTACCTTTACCTATCATGGACGGTCTTCTCTTACTTGCCACAATATGCTCTATACCAAGCCCCTGGCAGCCCTTCTTCCTAGCCGGATAGAACTGCGTACCTTATCGCTGAGGATCTACTCTGGCCTACCATATGTATCTACACACTCTTCCAAGAGCCATAGGACATTCTTAGAGGGGATCGTAGAACTTCTCAGATCCTAGGACAAACCTTGAGTGGTCATCCAGGTAGGTGAGCATCCAATTAGTCGTCCTCAGCCAGCTTGAAGTCGGCCTACCACAAGCTATTAGGATATTCTTTCTGGAACCGTGTTTTGCTCTAGGTCTATCCGGGGCTTGTCTTGCGGCCTGTTGAGCCCCGTATCACAGAGATATCTATAAGACTGTATTATATGCGTATGCCCTCCCCTTTCATGTAGGCCGCTATCCTTGCTTTGGACCCCAGCCGTATCTTGTACTTAACTCTATGGCTCGGTCTAACTGCTTTCTCGTCCTTTCTATGGATAGTCTTAGGTCTTTGGGTCTTGAACTCCAATCCTGACCATCCGTACTGGTGGTAAGCCTTCCACCAGCTTCTCACAGTCCTGGCACATATTTTTAAGAGCCCCAGCGATATCCTTCTCCTTCCAGCCTTGGAGTTTCTTGTGAACTGTCCATCTCCTACGTTTCAGTTCTCGCTCCAATATGACCCCACATCTGTTCTCACTTCCAAGGATTTAAAAGCAGACACATGTGGTAAGATAGAACAGGTTTTAGGTTTTAGCTAAATCAACAAATATGAAAAAATATCTAAAAGATAGTCTTGATTCATTTATACCTCGATTTTTTCTGGTAATAGAGTATATCTTCCATTATCCTCCGATTTGTTCCGATCATTGCCGCAATTAATCCCAAAACAACTATCTGAAATCCTATAATTAGGAAAATAGCTGTAAGTATTGCCGAAGGCAGAAAGTGCACTCCCCCGGTTTGCAAGAAATCTATTAATACCCTAGCTCCAAATAGTAGCCCCACTAGAAACAGCGCCCCCCCAAGAAACAAAAAAACTTTTAAAGGTTTATAGTCTAAATAGGTCTTAAATATAACAAGTCCCGCTTTTATTGCATATGTGAAGATATTTGAGATTAGCCTAGATTTTCCTTCTCTTTTTCTGAAACT
>MTNE01000065.1 GCA_002011355.1 Thermoplasmatales archaeon JdFR-43
AAGAAATTTTGCAAGAGGAAAAAGAAGATACGCTATCGCTGCTCTTGGCTGCATGCCGCCTGGGATCAAAATTTTATTTTCTGCCATTTCAGCGAGTTTTCCCCCAGAGGTTATGGCAAGGGTTTTGCATTTTTCCTTCGCCTTTTGGAAGCAGGAAAGAGTTTCTTCGGTATTCCCGCTGTAACTGATGGCAATGAATAGCGTATCTTCNCCTAAAAAAGGAGGAATATCATAATCTCTTATAACAAAAAATGGCAACTGGGAGAAATGTTTCAGTATGTCTGCAGAGATAGCAGAGCCACCCATTGCAGCAACAGCAACTTTTTTTATTTCATCTAACTCAAGATCAGTGTTTATTTTAAGAGCATCCTCCACCTGTTCAGGAAAATTTTTCACAATTTCAAGCATGGAATAAAGAATTGCAGCATTATATAATTTTATCTTTTCTTCTTTTTCCCTTTGAAGCCAAAAAAACGCTGAAATAGATTATCAAAATCGGTCTCAAAATCAATATTATGGAACAAATCTGAGAAGTTGACTTTATCGAAAATTTTTTCACTCAAGAAATCTTTTTCTGTATTACTGTGTTTTTGTAAGTCATATTGTTTCCTTTTTTTATCATCAGAGAGAACAGCATATGCTTCTGTAATTTCCTTGAATTTTTCCTCAGCTTTTGGGTCNTTACTTTTGTCTGGATGATATTTTAAAGCAAGACGACGGTATGCTTTCTTTATNTCCTCNTTTGTAGAATTTTCATTTACTCCCAGTATCTTATAATAATCTTTTTTCATTTTTCCCTCGATACTTTTCCATAAACTTTTATTTGTATTTCTGTGAGAGTTTTTAATAAATCGTTACTTCTCTTTTTTATTTCCATAATATCCTCTGTTGAAACTGCTTTTTGCAATTTAGTAATCACCTCTTGAAGTTTTTTTATATCCTCTTCTTTCACTTCCTTAATTATTTTTTCAGCTTTATATAACAATGCTTCTGCATTATTTCTTGCCTCAACAAGCTCTTTTTTCTTTTTATCTTCCATTAAATATTTTTCTGCCTCCTTTTTCATCCTCTCTATTTCCTCGTCGCTCAGCTTTGTTGAACCTGTAATTTTAATTGATTGTTTTTTGCCTGTTGCCAGATCCTTTGCAGATACATGTAAAATGCCGTCAACATCTATATCAAAGGTCACCTCAATTTTTGGTATCCCTCGAGGAGCAGGAGGTATGCCAACCAGACGAAATCTTCCAAGACTTTTATTATCTGCTGCCATGAGACGTTCTCCCTGAACAATATGAATTTCTACACTTGTTTGGAAATCTTCGGCTGTGGTAAAAATTTTACTCTTCCTTATAGGTATCTTTGTATTTCTCTCAATAACCGGTGTTGCTATTCCTCCCAATGTTTCGACACTGAGCGTTAAAGGAATAACATCAATTAAAACAACATCTTTTCCCAACTCCCCACTGATTATTCCAGCCTGAATTGCTGCTCCAAAAGCAACACATTCCATGGGGTCAACGCCTCCNTCTGGTTTTTTCCCAAAAATTTTCTCGACTGTACGACGAACATATGGAATTCTGGTTGTTCCTCCTACCAATACCACATGGTCTATGTCTTCTGGCTTTAATTTTGCATCTTCTAAAGCCTGTCTACATGGTTCTATTGTCTTTTCCACGATAGGCTTTATTAATTCCTCAAATTTTGCCCTCGTTATTATTTCCTGTAAGTGAAGAGGTTTACCTTCATATTCTGCAATGAAAGGAAGTTCAATGGTGGTTTGTAGGGTGGAAGAAAGCTCAATTTTTGCTCTCTCCGCAGCTTCCATTAATCGCTGCAAAGTNCTCAAATCCTCTCTCANATCAATCCCATATGTTCTTTTAAATCTTTCAGCAATGTAGTCAACTAAAGCTCTGTCCATATCTGAGCCTCCAAGCTCTGTGTCTCCATTTGTTGATAGGACCTCAAAAACATCATCTCCTACCTCCATTATAGTTATATCAAATGTTCCTCCCCCAAAATCATAAACAGCGATTTTGNGCTCTCCTTTTTTTCCTAATCCATAAGCGAGGGCAGCTGCTGTTGGCTCATTGATAATTCGCTTTACTTCAAATCCTGCGATTTCACCAGCATTTCGGGTAGCCTGTCTTTGGTCATCATTAAAATATGCAGGCACGGTAATAACAGCTTCATTTATTTCTTCACCTAAATATTCTTCAGCATCTCTTTTTATTTTTTGAAGAATAAAAGCAGAAATTTGTTCTGGAGTATATTCTCTATCCCAAATTTTTATTTTTTCATTTTTTCCCATCTTCCTCTTAATATGATGTACAGTGCCTTCTGGATTCATTATTGCTTGTCTTTTTGCTGCTTCTCCTACAAGCAATTCTCCTTTTTTTGTAAATGCAACAATTGAGGGGAAATATGGTTTTCCTTCAGCGCTTTTTATTAAAACTGGTTTTTTTCCTATTATTACAGCTGCCTCCGAATTTACAGTTCCTAAATCAATCCCTATTATTTTCATGTTCCTCGCTTTCAGATACAACAACATAAGATGGTCTGATTACTTTTCCATTCAACATATACCCTTTCCTTATTTCTTCGATTATTGTTCCTTCTTTCTCGCCCTTCTTTACTGCAACCACATGATGAAAATTACAATCAAATTTTTCTCCTATTGCTCTTATTTCTTCAACACCCTCGTCCGCCAGTAACCTTTTAAACTGATTCAAAATTATTTCTAAGCCATCATCTCCTATTTTTTCATATGCCTTTTGCAAATTTTCATATACTTCAATGAATCTAATGAGTATTCTTTCCCTTTCCCCATTTACTGCTTCTTCAATTTCCTTTTTCATTCTCTTTTTGTAATGATTAAAAGCTGAAAGAAGATGA
>MTNE01000077.1 GCA_002011355.1 Thermoplasmatales archaeon JdFR-43
CAAATTACAGCATAATAGTAGGAAAAATTACAGTTATAGCAGAATGCAGAAATGCAAGCATGGTAGAGTTTTATATAGATGATGAAATTAGATATGTTGATGAGGAAAAGCCATATGAGTGGCTATGGGATGAACTTGCAGTAGGGTGGCATGAAATAAAAGTTACTGCTAATGATGCCATAGATGGCATAGATGTTTTCATTCTTAATGTATGAATGCGAAAATTTTTTCTTTTTCGTATAATCTATAAATTGCCTGGGGTAACCGGCTCCTCTGAACAGTGAAGAGGGAGTCGCTCCTCCCCAGGTACATAATTATGCAGGCTGATAAGTCTGTGCAACTATCTTATATTTGCCGTAGCCAGCTACTTTCACGTTATCTTCCATTCTCCTACCTGGGGGGAGGTAAAATAGAAGTAATCATCGTAAGAGCGCAATTTTCCTGTTGTGCAGTAACTTTTTGTTACATTCTCACCATCTGGCATTATTATTGTTAAATTTAGATTTCCTTGGCTGAGGGTTTCAAAATCTGGATTAATGGGATTGGAAAAGTCAACATGAATGTAAATGTGAAGATATCTTGTATCATTCTTTATAAATATTGGATAGTCTGCTGTTTTTGCCATCTCAGCATTTATAACATCAAGCCATCCAAAACTTTCCTCAACATTTATGACTTTAATCCACTCGTAGTGAGGCGGAGGGGTAAGTAACTCCACCATTTTATCCACATATACACATCCTGAAAGCATAGGAATGACAATCAGCAGAACAATCAATGCTTTTTTTCCCACACCCAAAAATACACAACTCCTTATTAAAATTGCTGCTTCTGCCGTCTTGCAATTTATATATTGAAAACTATAACTTCTTTTTCTCTGCCAACCATTTTTCCGTCTTTGCTATAAATTTCCACCTTGATTTTGTGAAATCCTATGGCAAACTCATCAAATTGCCAGATAAATGGTTCGTCGTTGTCCTCATATTTTTTTTCATTGTCTAAATAAAAGATGGCTTTGCTACAATTTGCCTTTACTTCAAAATTTATTTTTCCTATTATAACAAGCATTTTTGCACTCAGAATTTTTCTTCCCGCAATGAATATGCCATTTTCTGGCTCAATTTTGAATTCATTCAATACAGGAAGCAAAATATAAGATGGATGCTCAGCATCATGGTAAATGGTGTTTTCAGCAACAACATAACTTTCATTTTTTCTGAAAGCATCTCCTGTATTTGGATTCCTTTCGAACGCTGGATAACTACTGGATGTAATATCAATTCTTATTCTGTGTCCCTTATCAAATACAATTGCTGTATTTCCAAGAGATATATTCAATTCATATATTCTTCCTCCTTCCAGAAAATCCTCTCTTTCAAAGGAAATGCGATGTCTTGCCATTAAAATGCCATGCGTTATTATATATGAATTTCCATCAGGGTAGACATCGCACAGGCGAACAGAAAAATCAGTATCCTTTGCAGATGAGCTTATCCATAAATGAACTATAACTTCTCCTGCTATTGCAACAGGCTTTTCTAGAGGAGGCGTGGTATATACAAGAACATCCTCTCTTTCCTCAATTTCATTCTGTCTCATTGGTCCAGATGGCAGAACAAGGTTTCTTCCGCCAACAGCAGGAACAGGATTAGAAGGATCATATAAAAATGAATCTGGCTCTTCAGCATATGGCATATCATAGCTCAGCAAACCATTTTCATGCAGATATAGCTTTTTTGGCTCGGCAATAAAAGGAGGCCATTCATTGCATATCCACCATTCGTTTCCTGTGCCACTTTTAGCTTTATAGCCCTGTTTTGTTGAACATTCTCCCATCATATAGAACCTTATCTTTTCATCCATTATTCCTGTCTCTTTCCCTTTCATCCAGTAGTCAAGCCATCCAGTTGTCTCGCCATATACATCGAGCAGCGAGTTAAGCGGATAAATCAAATCACCCTGCTGGGTTGTGAGAAATTCGCCATGGGTCCACGGTCCCATGAGCAGCTTCTGATTCCCCTTGTCTTGCAGCCCTAAAAATGTATCCATTGTTCCTTCTGCAAAGATATCATACCATCCTCCAATATGGTAAATTGGTGTGCCAACATGATTATATCTCGTTGATAAATCAAGCTGTTTCCAGAAGCCATCATAGTTATAATGCTCCTCAAATATCCTTACCATATATTCTGCATCCTGCTCCTTAAGCCATTCCTCAGCATCTATTCTGAATTCTCCTCCAGGATAAACAGCATGCTTATACATGTTAGATGCAGCTATTGCAATGAGCATGCAAGTAACGTTGCAGCTGCCAGCAAGCATATAGCCAGCTATTCCCATTGCAGAGCCGCCCCATACCGCTATCTTGCCATTGCACCATCTTTGCCCCAAAATCCATTGCACAGTATCATTTCCATCCTGGCATTCGTTCCAGCCATCGTCAAGAAAAGCTCTGAATATGCCTTCTGAAGCATGAGTGCCACGTAAATCCTGAACAACCAAAGCATATCCTCTGCTCACAAAAGCTTTTACAAGTTCTTCAGAAGTGCCATTTTTATTATATGGGGTTCTTATCAAAACAACAGGATATGAACCTGAGCCATCTCCAGGGAGATATACATCTGTGGCAAGTTTTACACCATCTCTCATCTCAACCATATAGGTTTCTTTTACATAATCACCATCAAAAAAGTTTAAATTAAGGGAAAGGAGAAAAAGAACGGTAGCTATGGTTACTCCCTTCACCATTCTCTTGCTACCTTCTCAAGCAGGTGTAGCAAATACTTCCAGAATTCTTCAACACTTTTTATATGCACCCTTTCATCAGGGCTATGGGGATGTTCTATTTGTGGACCTATAGAAATAATCTCGTTTATTCCTGTGAGATC
>MTNE01000143.1 GCA_002011355.1 Thermoplasmatales archaeon JdFR-43
ATCTTAATGTTCATTATTTTTGCGAGTATGGGAAACTTTTTTGGAGAAGCAACAGAAAAGGCAAAGGAAAAGCCAAGGATAGGCCTTGTATGCGATGATGACGGGAAAGCAGCAAAAATTTTTGTGGATGTGATAAAAGCTTATTGCAATATAGTTACATGGAACAATAGCATTGAAGAAGTAAAAGAAAGAAAAGGGGTTGCATTGATAGATGTGCCATCAAATTTTTCTTCGAGTATAGAGGATTTTTCCAAGGCAGAGATTAAAATTTACTGGATTATTAACGATGTGGGTATATCAAATGCTTTTCCATATGAAACTCTAAAAAACATTATTGATATTGCCGAAAGAGAAATAATAAATAATATTTTGGAGGAGAGAGGAATAAATGCAAGTTTTGTATCAAATCCAATTAAGAAAGAGGAATCGACGATTTTTAAGGAAAAAGAAATAGGTGTTGCCCCCTCAACAATACTTCGGTTTTTTTCTACACAATCAACGACAGTACCAATAATAGTGATGATTATAATTTTAACATCTGGAGGAATGGTTATCACATCAATGGGGATGGAAAAGGAGAATAAAACACTGGAAACATTATTGACACTGCCAGTGAGAAGGAGTAATATAATAGCTGGGAAGATAGTGGGTGCTGCTATTGTTGGCTTCATCATTGCAATGATCTATATGGCGGGCTTTGGTTATTACATCGGCTCATTTTCAGGTGAAAAAATTGATTTATCAGCATATGGCTTTAAGCTTGATATACTAGATTACGTTCTTATTTCATTATCGTTATTTTCTTCCCTGCTTGCTGGTTTATCTTTATGCATCGTTATAGGAACTTTTGCCAAAAATCATAAGTCAGCCCAAACTTTGACTCTGCCAATTTCTGCATTAGCAATTGTTCCAATGTTTCTAATAATGTTTAAGGGATTTGCCTCTTTGTCTTTTTCCTTAAAAGCCATAATTTTTGCCATACCATTTTCCCATCCAATGATGGCTCCCTCGTTTCTACTTTTAAATGAATACAGCATTGTTATCGCTGGCATAGCATACTCTTTCATCTTCTCATTAATATGCATAGCCATAGCTGCCTATATTTTCAAAACAGATTTATTGCTTGTTGGAATGGCAAGAAGAAAAAAATTATTCTGGAAAAGGTGATCAATCATTCTCAACAACTACATCCATAAATCTTTGTTTATTAACATCAAATAGTCCTTTATCACTTATTCTTATTTCTGGAATGACCAACAGTGCTAAAAATGAAATTATTTTGAATGGATTGCCGTCGCACCCTAAGTGACGAGCATATTCTACAATTTTTTCCAGTTTATCTGAAACTTTTTTGGCTGGCTCATCACTCATTAAACCAGCTATAGGCAGATCAAGTCTAACTATTCTATCACCAACTGCAACAATTCCACCATTTTTTATTGAATTGACTGCTATTGCCATTTTTTCTTCATCTCTGCCAACAACAATAATATGATGGCTGTCATGGGCAATGCTGCTTGCTATCGCTCCTCTTTCCATTTTAAGTTTAACAAATCCAACGCCAATCCTGCTGTTTCTTCTATTAACAACCGCCACTTTTGATATGCTACCATCTGCAACAATATTTCCGTTTTTGACGGGAAGTGTTACTTTTCCTTTCCTAGTTATAATTTGATTTTCCACCGGCTCAATAACATTAACCCTTGCTTTTTCTCTGTTACATGAAATGAAAAAATCTTCTTTTTCCATCTTTCTTATTTTAATATAGCTTTTTGTCTTCTTCGGCTTTATCTTTACTAAGCATTCTCCATTTTTCGCCATAAGTTTACCATCCACATACACTTCTTTCACATTCATTTTCTTCATATTGCCAACAATAACAATATCTGCATTCTTTCCTTCTTCAATACTTCCCATATTAAGCTTATAATGCTCTGCAGGATTTATTGTGACCATTTTTATCGCTTTTATTTCATCTACTCCATATTCTATTGCCTTTTTTATCAGCAAATTCACATGCCCCTTCAACAAATCATTTACCATTAAATCATCTGTAACTAAAAAGCATGCGTTATAATCCAAGCCAAGTAAATCCTCCATATTTTTGGCTGAGCTTCCCTCCCTTATCATTATTTTCATTCCTAACTCCTGCTTTTCTCTAGCCTCATCAAAACTTATACATTCATGATCAGTGGAAATTTCATATGAAATATATTTTCTTAAATCATTGCCAGTAAGCAAAGGGGCATGTCCATCTACTGGTTTGCCATATTTCTTTGCAATCTCTATTTTTTCCAGAATTTCTTCATTGCCATTTATCACCCCAAAATAATCCATTACTTCCCCCAAAGCAACAACATCCGGCCTTCTCATAAGTTNTTCTATCTCTTCTTTGCTTATTTTCATTGCATCATCAAATGGCGAGGCTGGTACGCAGCTTGGTAACGCAAAGAAAAATTTTATTATAGATGCGTCCTCCATCATGTACTTTATTCCTTCCACTCCAGCAACATTTGCAACTTCATGCACATCCGTGATAACAGCAGTTGTCCCATGAGTTACAGCTGTTTCAGCAAAACGAGAGGGACAGAGTAGAGAACTTTCTATATGGATGTGGGCATCGATAAAGCCTGGCAGAATATAGCATGAATAATTTTTATGCCTCTTTTCCACTCTCTTTATATATTTTCCTTCCACTTCTATTCTTGCCGGATATATCTCCTCTTTTTTCACATCAACTAAATTTCCTTCAATAAACATCTCTCACCATTCTTAAAAGAATCGTTAGCAAAATTACATATATGAAGTGTGGTAATCCGATGAAAGGCATTTTATCTCCTTCATTTGTTTCCTTCTCTTTTACACTC
>MTNE01000146.1 GCA_002011355.1 Thermoplasmatales archaeon JdFR-43
AAATGTACTTTCAAAGGAACCGTGGAAAAAGCATCAAAATTTTTGTCTATGAAGGCTTTTGTAAGCTGTCTCCCTCTGTCGGGACGGAAATTAAAGAATATAACAACATCTCCATCTCTTATGCGTGGCATACCTTCAATTACAGTAGGCTGGACAAATTCATCTGTTTCTCCACTAGCATATGCCTTCTCTATTCCTTCAATTGCATTTTTAACAATTCTTCCCTCACCCTTTACTAGCATGTCATATGCCTTCTTTGTTCTTTCCCATCTTTTGTCTCGATCCATTGCAAAGTATCTCCCCACTATGCTTGCTATCTTGCCTATACCTATTTCATCAATTTTCTCCACCATTTCCTCTAGATATTTCTTAGCGCTTTTTGGAGGAGTATCTCTCCCGTCCAGGAAACAATGTATATACGCCTCCCTGATGCCATGCATCTTTGCCATTTCAAGCAGAGCATATAAATGCTCCATCATTGCATGAACTCCCCCATCACCAATGAGTCCCATTAAATGTAGCCTGCTTTTTCTCGCTTTCTTCATTGCCTCCTTAAGCACCTTGTTTTCGAAAAAACTGCCATCTTTTATTGCCATCAAAATTTTTGTTGCCTCCTGATAAACAATTCTTCCTGCCCCAATATTTAGATGCCCTACTTCAGAATTTCCCATTTGTCCGGCGGGCAAGCCAACTGCTTCTCCACTTGCTTCAAGTATGGTATGAGGATATTTCCTCCAGAATTCATCAAAGTTTGGAGTGGAAGCATAATAAATTGCATTTCCTATCTTTTTTGTTGTATATCCCCAACCATCCAATATTGTAAGTAAAATCATGGACTAATATTCATTATAATTGAATATAAAAAATTTGGGAAAAGAATGGTTTTGAAAAATTCGGAATACCCTGTTTTATTTGACAGCGGAGATTAATAAGGGCAAAATGTCACAAAACCACTCGTTTTTATTTCCTCCTATTGCCATCAAAATTATATAAGAAAATTTTATACACCCTCATGGAAAATAAAATTCCAACCTTCTCGGACTTAAAAAGAGAAGTTATTGATGCTGGATTATGCACTTTATGTGGAGGATGCACCTCCTTTTGTAGGGAGAACAAACTCCATGCAATTGATATTAAGGAAGGATTGCCTGACTACATAAATGAGGAAAGTTGCCTAGAATGTGGAATATGCTATATGATTTGTCCTGTTACAGATGAACTGGATGATAAACTGGAAGAATTATATGGAAAAGGAATGGGAAAAATTCTTGAAATATATTCAGCTCGCTCGACAGATGAAAATATTCTTAAAGTATGCTGCGACGGCGGCGTGGCTACCTCTTTACTCAATTATTTGTTAGATATTCATTACATTGATGGCGCACTCGTTGTCAAAAGAATGAAGGGAGGGAGAAGCATGCCTATATTGGCGACATCATATCACGAATTACTTGCATGCGCAGGCGCTTCACTGGCAACTGTTCCAAATCTTGATGAGATAAGGCATTATAGTACATACACTTCGCTGCTTCCTGAACTTAAAGAGATTGCATATGGAGGAATGGAGAATGTTGCCTTAACAGGAACACCCTGCCAGACCAAAACTGTAAGAAAAATGCAAGCAGTGAACATACTTCCCTCAGGCTCGATAAAATTCATCATAGGGCTATTCTGTATAGAGAATTTTTCCTTTGATGCCATAAGTTTGTGCAAGTTTGAGGAAATAATTGGTGGAAGGCTGAGCGATATAGAGAAAGTAAACATAAAGGAAAAAATGATAATAAAGTTTAGGGACGGAAGCAAAAAGGAAATAGCTCTTGAAGATTTAGAGAGTGTAGCAAGAAAGGCATGCATAAAATGCAAAATACCCTTCCCAAACATATATGCAGATATTTCTCTTGGAGGTCTTGGCTCTGAAGAAGGATACACAACTGTTGTGATAAGAACGCCAGAAGGCAAAAGATTATTTGAAGAAGCCCTGGAGGAAGGCCACGTTGAAATATATCCTGAATGGAGCGAGGAAAAGAAAGAGGAAGTAATTAATAAAATAAAAGAATGGACTGAAAAGAAGGAGAAAAGGAAATAATTATTCTTCCTCTATGGTTATGCTATATATAATTACATCCTTTACTGGCCAGTCTTTCATTCCATATTTTGTTGTTGTTTCCACAGAAGCTATTGCTCTTACCACATCCATTCCCTCTATAACTTTGCCAAAAACTGCGTATTTACCATCAAGAAAATGCTGAGCCCCATCACATATATAAAACTGGCTTGAGGCACTATCTGGATCAGCTGCTCTTGCCATGCCAACTGCGCCGTCAACATGAGTTAAACTTTCATCGATTTCTAAAGGAATATTTCCATATGGACTTGGCTTATATGTTCCATCTGGATAAAATCCGCCCGTCTGTATGACAAAATCATCTATAACTCTATGGAATACCAAGCCATCATAAAATCCACCCTTGGCTAATTTGATAAAATTTTGGGTAGTGATAGGTACTTTATCTGTATACAACTCAATTTTTATTGTTCCCATATTTGTTTCAATAATTGCAAATGTTTTTGCCTCCTCCTTAACGCAACCTGCAGAAAATGCAATTAGAAACAATATCAGCAAAGCAATATATTTCATGATTGATAAGAGGAAATGAAATAAATCATTTACTGTTTCAAAAAGAATGTAAAGAATTTTTTAGAGACGAAAATGAAAAGAAAGTGTTGTTTTTGTTCTCGAATGCTGTGCCACATCTTTTTTATTTTATCATTTATACTCTCAAACCAAAGGATAATAAATCCTTTTCATATTACCATTTGGTGAGGCTATGAATGAAGAGATGTGGGATGTGATTGTAGTGGGG
>MTNE01000140.1 GCA_002011355.1 Thermoplasmatales archaeon JdFR-43
TGATGAAAAATTGCTCTGTTTCCATTATTTTTTCTTCACTTTTTGTTGTTGTATCAAAAACACCAACTGCTGGAATAACTAACAGCAATGCCACAAACACAACAATTTTTTTCATGATTCTAAATCTATTTCCGTTTAAATTTTTAATGCAAAAAGAAGAAAAGGATAGAATGCATTTAAGATAACATCGCTGGATATTTCACTAATCCATATTCTTTATAATCTCCTCAGCCATTTCAAGTGTGGATGCGTTTCCTCCCATATCATATGTTCTTACCTTGCCTTCCTTTATCGTCTTTGCTATGCCATTNTCAAGCNTCTCNGCCAGCTTCTTTTCTCCAAGCCAGTCAAGCATCATTTTTACAGAGCGNAGCATAGCAATTGGATTGACAACATATTTTCCAGCATATTTTGGGGCTGAGCCGTGAACAGGTTCAAAAATAGCATAATCATCACCAATGTTTCCGCCGCATGCAAAGCCAAGTCCGCCAACAAGCTGTGCAGCCAAGTCGGAGATAATATCGCCAAACATGTTTGATGATACAAGAACATCATAGCGTTCTGGATTTTTGATGAGCCACATGGCCATTGCATCTATGTTGGCTTCCATATATTCAATGCCTTTGTATTTGGGTGCAAGCTTTCTTGCTTCTTCAATCATCATTCCAGATGTCTCTCTTATGACATTTGGCTTTTCCACCACAGTTACNCTCTTCCTGTTATTTTCTTTTGCATAGTCAAAGGCTTTCTTCACAATACGATGGCATCCTTTCCTTGTAAATATTCGTATTGAAATTGCCATTTCATCATTTGGCACATCTTTAAATTTCTGCATATTTGGATGAATTTCTAGTGCTTTCCTAACTTCTTCTGGAACTGGATAAAATTCCACACCTGAATACAAGCCTTGGGTATTCTCTCTGAAAATAACCAAATCTATATCATCTCTGTAATTTAATGGGTTGCCTTCATATGCCTTGCATGGACGAACATTTGCATATAAATCAAATAGCTGACGAAGCTTTACTATGGGGCTAAAGTACTCAACTTTTCCCTTTAAGTATTCGGGCAACTCTTCTTCNGCTTCCTTCTTCGGCTTNGATGTTATTGCTCCAAATAGGGCACAGTCCGTCTCTTTTAATAGTTCTATTGTTCGTTCTGGCAATGGATTGCCTTCCTTTTTCCAGAATTCCCAGCCTATGTCGCCATATACATATTCTGCATCCAGCTCCAGAGCATTCAGAACTATCTGGGCTGCTTCCATAACATCCTTCCCAATACCATCTCCTGGTAGCATTGCGATTTTATACTTCATTTTAAAGCCCTCCTCTTCATATATTCAATAAGTCCACCTGATTTAATAATTTCTGAAAGNAAAGGTGGCAGGGGTTTTATTTTTAATGTTATGCCTTTACTTAAATTCCTTATCTCTCCTTTTTCTGTATCAATTTCAACTTCATCTCCATCATCGATTTTATCAGCATTCCTACATTCTATTGCCAGCAGTCCTTGGTTAATTGCATTTCTGAAGAATATTCTTGCAAAAGATTTTGCTATTATGGCTTCTACACCAGCATATTTTAAGCATGTTGCTGCCTGCTCCCTAGAAGAGCCACATCCAAAATTCTTGCCAGCAACTATTATTTTCGCTTCCTTAACTTTCTCAAGAAAATTCTCATCTAAGTCCTCCATTGCGTGCTTTGCCATTTCCTCGGCATCAACAATTTCAAGATATCTNCCTGGAAATATCACATCTGTATTTATATCGTCTCCATATTTTATTACCTTACTTCTTATTAGCATTTAAGGAGAAATGCAAAAGAATTTAAAATGTTTGCTAGTGGTGAAATCTGCCATGTCTTGCTTCATGGCATGAAGGCAAATCTTATAAACATCAGTTTTATATATGGCTTCATATATTTGGGTAAAAGTCTTAGGTGTAAAAGATGGCACAGCATAGTAAGCCAAGGAGAGGTTCGCATGCATATTCGCCTCGCAAAAGAGCTAGACGTGAGACTCCTCGCATCAAGGCATGGCCTTCCGATGGAGACAAGCCAGCATTGCAGGGATTTGCAGGCTATAAAGCAGGAATGACTCATGTACTCGTTGTTGACTACCGTCCTACTTCCACAACTTCTGGTCAGGAAGTATTTGTGCCTGTTACCGTGCTTGAGGCGCCGCCGATGAAAATAGCAGCTATCCGTTTCTATGAATACACACCATATGGCCTGAAAACAAAGACAGAGATATGGGCAGATGGAATAGATGANCTGGCAGAAAGAATACCTCTGCCAAAGAAAAAGAAAGAGAAAAGCGTCGATAACTTTGATGAGATACGGGTGCTTGCATATACAGAGCCATGGAGAATAACAGGCGTGCCAAAGAAGGTTCCAGATTTAATGGAGATAAGGATAGGGGGCGGCGACTTACAGCAGCGCCATGAATATGCTCAAAGTATATTGGGTAAGGAAATAAGTGTAAAGGATGTTTTCAGTGAGGGAGAAATGATNGACGTTATAGCAGTTACAAAGGGAAAGGGTTTTCAGGGAGCAGTCAAAAGATGGGGAGTCAAGCTACTTCATCACAAAAACAGGAAGCATCGTCGCATGATTGGAACATTAGGCCCATGGCTTTCATGGGTTCGTCCAAATGTGCCACAAGCTGGACAGACTGGGTATCATAAAAGAACGGAATATAATAAAAGAATTTTGAAGATTGGAGAGAATGGAGAAGAAATCACACCAGCTGGAGGCTTTCCTCATTATGGTATAATAAGAAATGAATATGTTGTATTGCATGGAAGCATTCCTGGAAGTGTTAAGCGCCTTATAAGAATGCGCCCAGC
>MTNE01000193.1 GCA_002011355.1 Thermoplasmatales archaeon JdFR-43
ATTGAAAGAAGCTTTGGAAAAACATGGAATAGCTGTTGCTGGCGGGAAAGGAATGGCTTCCAGAACATTGCAGGAGATAGAAAAGAAAGCAGAGAAGCTTGAAGTAGATGTAGCCAAGATAAAATATGCAAGCAGAATGGCTGCTAAAGTGGATAGCGCAGTTTTGCAGGATGGTTATAACTTATATCATCATGCCATTTTATTTACAAAAGCTGGCAAATGGGCTGTTGTGCAGCAGGGTATGAATGCCAAAACAAGATATGCCCGCCGCTATCACTGGATATGGAAGATAAAGGATTTTGTTGAAGAGCCGCATGCTGCAATAGTCGGCAAGAAAGGCATAGCATTGAACATGACTGCGAAAGAAAGCGAGGAAGCAAGAAAGACAAGCGTTGATATAGCAAAAGAAAAGCCGAACAAATTATTGAAGTATTTTAAGGCATTAAAACAATATCAGCAAACTCTAGAAGGCAAGGTTTTAATGCTGAGCATGCCCCGCCGCATAAACTGGGATGCTTTAAAGGAAGTATATGAAATACAGCCACGCAACTATGAAGAAATGTTGGCAATAAAGGGTATAGGGGCAGCTACTGTTAGAGCTTTGGCTTATGTCTCTGATTTGATTTATGGAAAGCCACCATCATGGAAAGATCCTGTAAAATATTCCTTTGCTGTTGGGGGAAAAGATGGAGTGCCCTATCCTGTAAATAGAAAAGCAATGGATGAAGCAACAGAAATCCTGCAGCTTAGTTTGGAAGAGGCAAAAATAGGGCAAAAAGAAAAATTGCATGCAATAAAAAGGTTGAAAGAATTTATTCCTGATTGAAATGAGAAGAGATAAGATAATAGCAAATTTACTATTCCTTTTTGTGATATTTTTGATTTTATATATCTTTTCTCCAGAATTGTCAGCTTTTTTTCAAGAAATGGAAAATAAAGTTGATTCAAGGCCGCTGCAATCATTATTCTGGTTTTTGACTCTGGTAGCCAAATCCTTTGGAAACTGGCTTTTTTCTGTAATATCTTATATGATTGTTGGAGGGATAGTTTACCTTTTAGGAAGAAGAGAATGAGCTTTTCATTTCTTCAAGCAGAGAAACAAGAAAGGGATGCTTTATATTTTCCTCCTCTTCCAGAAATTCCTTCAGTTTTTCTTTTCCATATTTTGCCGCATATTCATGTGCCTGCAAAATCATTTCCAGCTTATCTATCTGCTGCATTATTTCCGCTTCCTTAATCTTTCCTTCAACAAATTCTTTCCATATTCTGTAATATTCTTCAAAACCTTGAAGCATTTTTTTCATTACCACTTCCTCTTTTTCCATCTTCTCTTTTCTCGCCATATCATGCGGAGTAATATCACCTATCATTGCTTCCGCCAAATCATGAAGCAGAGCCATTTTCATCATTTTCTCTGTATCCAGATTCAAAGCATCTCCAATAAGCATTGCAAGAAAGGCAACGCGATAGCTATGGCATGCAACGTTTTCTGGCTGCTCTATGCCTACTCTGAGCCATCCTTCCCTTTTTATTTCTTTCAGCTTCCCTGCCTGCATTGCCAGCAACAAAATTTCATGCATGAATGAAAAATGAAAGGGATATAAAAAATAACATGCGGGGGGTGGGATTTTCGTGGCTCGCGCCAGTTCGAACCCACGAAGGCCTGCGCCACAGGGTCCTAAGCCCTGCACCGTTGACCGCTTGGCTACCCCCGCTTGATGTTTATATCTATGCCAATATTAATTTTTTTGTTATGGGAAGGAAGTTGAAATCCTTGATTATCTTTGTCTTATTTAAGCTATAAGTCCTGATGAGGGGGATTAAAGAAATCCAATCATTTTCCTTTAACTTCTGCATTATTTCTGTTTTGCACATTTTATATGATTCATAGTCGGGATGTATTGAAATGGCTACAAATTCAAAGCGGCGGGTAGCAAAAAATATTATTTCCTCGTGCAACAATTCTTTCAATTCATCCTTTTCAAATTCTGGAGGTGTATGAGGGTTGAGAGGAACATAGTAAAAGGCAAGAATTCTCAGGCCCAATTTTTCAAAATTTGGCACCACCATCGTTTTTATATATCCTTCTTCAACAAATTTTCGTCTCATCCTGCCAACAGTGTGCCTCGTTATACCAAGCATTTCTGCAATATCCTTTGATGGCAACTCAGGATATTCAATAATTTTGCAAAAAACCTTCTTCTCTCTATTCGACAACTCTGCATTTTTTATGTCGAAGAAATTTTCTTCATATTTATTATCATCCTTTATGCCAAAAATTTTTGCAAGCAGTGGAGCAAAATTGAAGAAGCGATATGTCTTGCTTATCTCAAAAGGGAATATCACTTCCTTCGGATATTCCTTTTCCAGCAGGCCGAGAGAACCAAATGTAGTTGTCCTTATATCATTTATTTTCCCTATGGCTGTATAATTTTTTGCAAAACTTAACGAAAAGCCTTTATCTTCCTCGCCTACGGAAAAGAAGATTTCCTCTGCAGCCTCAATTTTTTCTTCAGTAATTTCAATTCTTTTTTCCATGGGAATTACTGGATTAAAATTTGTATGAATAACAGCCATCATTTCCGCTCCAAAATTCTGAAGCATTGGAATTGAATATATCCTGTAATATCCTTCTTCCCTGAGCCTCTTTCTTATTGCAGCCACTGTAGATTGCTTCATCCCAAATTTTTCTGCAAGCTGGCGATCATTAGCATTTGGAAATTTTGCAATGCCATACAATACCTTTTTTTCATAATTTGTCAAATTCACATAGATAATTGGCAACAAGAATAAAACCTTTTTGAAAAAATTATGAAAGAGTAACAGGTTGTGGTGGAGAT
>MTNE01000026.1 GCA_002011355.1 Thermoplasmatales archaeon JdFR-43
GATCAAATTATCTCATATCTTGCCCAGAAATTTGAGCCAGAAAAAGTGATTTTTCTGATGGATGTTGATGGTATCTATGATAAAAATCCGAAGATGCATAAAGATGCAAGGTTAATTGAAGAAATAAACGAGAAAATTTCGCTTCGCTGGGAGGCGGCGGAAATAGATGTTACGGGTGGGGTGAAAAATAAGATTGAGGAGGCACTGAAGATTCCTTGCCCCGTGTATTTCATAAATGGAATGNTGAGAGGGAATCTAACGAAAGCGATAAAAGGCGAAAGAGTTGGAACAATAATATTCAGAGAAGACGATAAAAAGTGACATTTGTCATCTTTCGGAGTTAAATACTAAAAATGAGGTATAAATTAATTAAGTCATCTAGGATAACTTGATGGACAAAATGCACAGTAAAAGAGCAAGAAAAAGATTTGCTACTTTTGGTCCAGGTATAATAACAGGAGGGGCTGGAGATGACCCTGCAGGTATAGCCACATATACTATAATTGGCTCAACAACAGGTTTCTCGTTATTGTGGCTCATGTTGCTCTCCACACCCATGATGATCGCTGTGCAAGATACTGTATCAAGAATAGCCATAGCAACCAAGAAAAGCCTTCCAGAGATAACAAATACTTTTTATTCAAAAAAATTCACCATTTTCATGGTATCCATGCTATCTATAGCAAATATTTTTACAATTGCTGCGGATATGGAGGCGGTTGCTGTGATATTGGAAATACTCACAGGCATTGAATCAATTTATTTTTTGGTACCAGTAACAGCCCTAATAGCATACCTAGTTATGTTTGGAAAATACAAGACAGTGAAAAGGGTACTTATTTTTCTTACAACCATCCTTCTTGTTTATATGGCATCGGCTATTCTGGCAAAGCCTGATATCCTCCTCCTTCACAGTACATTCATTCCCCATATAAGTACATCCTCTGCTTTTATACTTGCGGCCCTAGGACTGCTGGGAACAACGATTTCACCTTATATGCTTTTCTGGCAGGCGACAGAGGAAAAGGAGGAGCAGCAAACAGTTGTGCAGGTAAAGGAAGTGAATAAGGATACAGCTATTGGCATGATTTACTCTAATGCCATTGCATATTGCATAATTGTTTCGGCAGCAATGATATTATTTACTTATGGAGTAGTGCCTTCCACAATAAAGGATATTTCTCTTTCCTTAAAACCAATTGCTGGCGAGTATGCCTTTCTTCTTTTCAGCATGGGTATCATTGTTTCTGGTTTTCTTGCTGTACCGGTACTGTCTGGCTCATCAGCATATGCAATAGCAGATACATTTGGGTGGCGTGAAGGGCTGGATAACAAGGTAAGTGATGCCAAGGGATTCTATCTGGTATTCATTGGTTCCCTTCTGCTTGGTGATTTAATCGACCTTTCCTCTATATCAGCGGTAGATGCACTGTATTACACACAGATTCTTGATGGTGTCCTGCTACCTGTGCTTATTGGTATAATCCTCCTGTTAAGCAATAATAGCAAAATCATGGGTAAATACATAAATACAAAATTTAACAACATTTTCTGTATATCTACTCTGATTTTAAGCACAGCCCTTACCTTTATCATGTTGTATCAGATGTTTTATTAAATGAAATAAAAATGGAGACTTTCTCTCCATTACTCCATTAACCAACAAAATTAATAAGACGTTATTCAATTAACCCCATGGGAAGTGTAAAAGATCTGATTGTTATCGAGGAGCCATCTGAAAATAAAATGGGCATAGGCGAATTTGTCTTCTCTGATCGCTACTCTGTTTTCGACTGGGGAGAAATGCCAGACCATATAAAAAATAAGGGAGCAGCGATATGCATGATGTCCGCATACTTTTTTGAAAAACTCGAGGAAATGGGCATAAAAACACACTATATTGGCGTGGTGGAAAATGGAGAAATAAAGAGGTTTAATGAAGTGGAAAAAGCAAGCAATAAAATGAGAATAAAACTTTTGAGAGTTTTGAGGCCAACCTTACATGAGGGGAAATATGATTACTCAATATATAAAAAGGAAAGAGGTAATTTCCTTATTCCTCTCGAAATCATATACCGCAATTCACTGCCAGCTGGTTCAAGTGTTTTCAGAAGGCTTGAGGAGGGTAGCCTAAAGCTTGAAGATATTGGCTTAAAAGAAATGCCAGAGCCAGGGCAAAAATTGGAAAAGCCGATTCTTGATGTTTCGACAAAGCTTGAAATTACAGACAGATATATAAACTGGAAGGAAGCGGAAGAAATAGCAGGATTGAGCAATGACGAAATAGAAGAGATGAAGAAAATTACAATGCTCATAAATGATTTAATAACAAAGGAGGCAAAAAAAGCCGGATTGACAAATGAGGATGGAAAGGTGGAATATGGTTTTGATGAGTATCGCAACATGATGGTTGTTGATGTTATAGGTACTCCTGATGAATGCCGCTTCACTTTCAATGACACGCCAGTTAGCAAAGAAATTGCCCGCATATACTATCGAAACACACCCTGGTATGAGGAGGTAAAGGAAGCAAAAAAGAAAGACAGAATGAACTGGAAGAGCCATGTTAGTTCTCCTCCTNCNTTNCCCCCTCGCCTTGCCGAGCTTATTTCAATGCTCTATCAGGCGTGCTGTAATGAAGTGACTGGCAGAAGGTTCTTTGACGCTCCCTCATTGAGAGAAATAGTGGAGGAGATAAAGGAATACATTTAAAAATAGGTTACTGTAACTTTACTTCCCTCCTCCAGAAATTCCACGTTGGCAGGTATTTCTATGTAGCCATCTGCCATACTCATACTAGTTATTGCCCCAGATTCCTTAAATGCAGGATAT
>MTNE01000040.1 GCA_002011355.1 Thermoplasmatales archaeon JdFR-43
TTTTCAGAAATTATAAAAAGCATATTTTTTTAATTATTAAATGAAAAAATTTCAATTGCTGGATAATGAAAGAATTGAGAGAGAATTGCAGCCCCATCCATTATCATTTATGCATCTACATTGCCTGTGGCTGTTTCTCTTCATATGGGGAATTTTTCTGGCATGGCTTTTTCGCTCCAAGTACTGGGAAGGATTGGCTAATGATACTTTCAGCATAGGAGCCGCAGCATCTATATGGCTTATTGGATTAATCATCTTAGGCATCATTGCTTCATTATTAATGGTAAGATGGAGGATTTTCTTTATGTATATGGCTGTCTTTATTCTGGGCATGATAATTTTCTGGCTTGGAAATGCAATGGATTATGCTGATTTACTGATACCACTTTACACTATTGGCATGGCCCTAATTGGCCTATTCATTGTCGAAATATATCGTCGCTCTCACAAATATCTCATAACAAATTTCCGTCTCGTATTGAGAGGAGGAATTTTCATAAAAAAGGAAAGAAGTTTAAGATATGACAAAATAGCCGATCTTGACTATTCTCAAGGAATATTGGGAAGAATTTTCAGATTTGGAAACATAATCCCTATTACCTACTCTGGTTTTGGCCTGGGAAGCGACGCCGCTTTTGCTGCTATGGGAGCGGAAACAAAAACAAAAAAAGTCGGCCTATTTGGTTTTGCAGGCGGCAGCAAAGAAGTACAAACACCGAGAACGAGAAGTTATTATGAGTTGCATGGCGTCCATCCATTTAATGAAGTGAAATTGCTGATAGAAAAGCTTGTGCAGGAAGCAACTATANCCCCTTATCAGAAAGAACAGGTGATGCTGCAAAAAGAGATGGTTGATATCCTGAAAGAATTAAAAGAGAAAGAGGAGGAGGAAAAGGAGTGAATTATTATTTGGCAAATTATCTTTTAATGCTCTTCAGCACTCCTTTTGGGTCTTTTATTAAAAGAACAATTTCCCATATCAGAATGGCAGCAATTAGCATAACTATTGAAAGGATCACTGAATCTGAGGTTGNTTCAATGAAATCACCGCCTTCGGAAAGATACCCTATAACATGATCCACAAANACCATTATAGCAGTGCCCCAGAGAATAAGATTTAGAAATCCTATGTTATAAGTTTCCCTAGCTTCATCGCTTATATACCATATAGCTGTAGTAATAGCTGCTGCCAGAGTTGTTACTACCAGCCACATACTTTATCCTCCTCACGCCTTGACTGCTTTTCTGGATATCGTCTTTTCTTTCAAAATGGAAGTAATTGCAACCAACGCTGCCCAAGCAAGTGTTATAACTATGCACATTGCTCCACCAACCAATGCCATTTCATGAAGCATTACAGGAATGTCCGCTGGATTATTCATTGCAGTTAAGAATGGTGGCCATGGAACAACTTCACCGTGCCATACATGCTCGATTGCCAAAAGTATTACACCGCCCCAAAGCATTGTATTGAGCCATCCGAGTTTTAGTTTTTCAGCCCTTTCTTTTCCAACTGCTTTTTGTACAACAGTTGTCACAACCGCCTCAGCTCCCGGAACAAGAAAACATGCCATTTTTTTCACCTCGTAGCAACTTTTTACTTTTTGTGTTACAAGAATATAAAGAGAGTATAAAATATTTTTGGTAAAATAAATTATTGTTGCATCTTTTCTCCTTCTTTATCAGAAAAAAATAAAGAGTGGGCCCGCCCGGATTTGAACCGGAGTCTCAGGCTCCCAAAGCCCGAAGGATAAACCAAGCTACCCCACGGGCCCTGCATCGTAAAATAAAAAAGGGTAAAAAACTTTTCTGCTGATGAGAAAATTTATTGCCTATGCCGTGCTTGCTCTTGCTTTCATCATAATTTATGGCTCTGCAGTCCTTAGTTTTTTTGTAACAGCAGAATATGAATTAAGCATGAATCTAATTTTATTCTCCCTAATTTTCAATTTTATTGTGATGTTCTTTCCCGTTGTAATTTTTGTTTATATAGTATACGGAAATGTCTGGGAAAATCTTTATTTTAAGAAGGAAAAGATGGCTGTATCAATTTTATATGGCTTAGTTGCTACCCTCTTATTTATTCTAGCATCAAGTATAGTTCTCTATATAATAGGATATGAAGAGGAAAATCCTCTGGCAGAGGAAATCGGAAGAAATATAAATTTGGCATTTCTTATATTAATACCCCTCATATCTTCAATAAGTGAGGAAACTTTTTTCAGAGCCTTTATTCAAATGCGACTGGAAAATAGATTTGGTTTTGTGCCATCATTACTCATCTCCTCCTTTTTATTTGCTATGGCCCATCTTGAATACAAAACATATATACAGGTTATTTTGCCATTCTTTTTTGGGATTGTACTAGGTATTTTAATGCATAAAAGTAAGAATGTAGCGGCTCCCATCTCTGCTCATTTCTTTTACAATCTCTTTAGCTTAGCAATTTTTTTATATCAGTAATTGTTGTTTAAATTGGCGATGAGAGTATGGAGACGGAGCTGGGAGAATAAATTAGCATTAAAACCCTTTTGGATAAATTTAATTATACTATGGGTTAGCATACCACTTTTTTGTGAAATTCTTGGAAGAGCATTTGATGTAAAATATTTTGGAATGCTGGTCGGATTTATAATCTCATTAATAAAGACCTGCAGCGATTATATTCAGCTAAAATATCTATGAATGAATGCCCCATTTGTCCCATTTTCCTCCAGCATATTCTGGCTTTTCTAATTTTTCTTCGATCCTCAGAAGCCTGTTGTATTTTGCAACTCTTTCTCCTCTCGCAGGAGCTCCTGCCTTTATCTGTCCTGTTTGCAGAGC
>MTNE01000147.1 GCA_002011355.1 Thermoplasmatales archaeon JdFR-43
TTCTTCGAGCACAGCCTTCAAATTCCCCACATAAGTTATTATCAAAATGTAAGCTTTAATCATTAAAAAGGAATTTCATAGGAAATTATAAATTTTTGGAAATATTTCACCATTGCATGCTACTCATAATACTGGTTCTCGCAATATTCGCCGGCCTATATATGGCCTGGAGTATAGGTGCAAACGATGTCGCTAACTCCATGTCAACTGCTGTGGGCGCAAAAGCAATAACATTGAGACAGGCTCTGGTGATAGCAGCTGTCCTTAATTTTTTAGGAGCAGTTCTTGTAGGAAAGCATGTTACAGATACAATAAAGGGAAAAATTGTCGACATCTCCTTAATGAGTCAGCATGATGCCATGCTCGGATTTTTAGCAGCACTTTTATCTGCATCCATATTTGTTACACTTTCCACATGGAAAGAGTTGCCAGTTTCAACAACACACGCCATTGTAGGGGGAGTAGCAGGCTTCGGGCTGGCAGAAGGAGGCATCCGAAGCAGTTAAATGGGCAACACTCGGAAAAGTGGCCGCATCGTGGGTTATATCTCCGCTAGCAGGAGGGGCAATAGCTTTCCTGATGTTCATGGTAATAAAGAAATACATTTTTGACGCAAAAGATCCTGTTGCAATTGCAAAAAAACTCAGTCCATTATTCATTGCCCTCACTTTTTTCATTATTTTAATGTCTATATTCACAAAAACTAGAGCTGGAGAACTTCTGGGATATAGCATGAAAGAATATATTTTGCTTTCAATTGCTATCGCTGCCATACTGGGAGGAATAGGTTATTCATTTATAAGGAAGAGAAAGAAAAAGGGCAGAGTATATGATGTGGTTGAAGGATTATTTAGAAGACTGCAGATAATGACTTCATGTTATGTTGCCTTCTCTCATGGAGCAAATGATGTCGCCAATGCGGTTGGACCTGTAGCTGTTATAATCGCATTTGCCTGGAAGGAAGTGGATACTATTTATCTGCTGGCTTTCGGAGGCATTGGCCTTGCCATTGGAATAACAACATGGGGCTATAANGTGATAAGGACGGTGGGAAGCAGAATAACCATCCTGACAAATACCCGTGGTTTTTCTGTTGATTTTGCTGCTGCTACTGTAGTTTTAGTTGCTTCAAAGCTTGGTTTACCAATATCAACAAGCCATACTGTTGTTGGTTCAGTTATTGGTGTTGGGCTGGCAAGAGGACTGGATGCAGTTGATTTGGAAGTGGTGAAAAATATAATTTATTCGTGGCTTCTTACCNTGCCAGCTACCGCGATAACATCGATATTAATTTATATGGGATTGAGAATATTATTCTAATGCCGAGAGTAGCAGTTGGAAAGGTATACAGAAAAAAGTCGCCATTTGAGGGATTNCTNCAGCATATGAACAAAGTTAAAGAATGTATCGAATTATTAAAGGAAGGATTTTCTAGATATGTAGAGGGAGATTTTAAGGAATTTCATGAGGTTGCAAGAAAGGTTTCTGATCTGGAACACGAAGCAGATTTGATAAAGGGAAATATTCGTGCTCATTTACCCCGCTCCATATTAATGCCTGTTGATAAAAGATATTTTCTGTGGCTTTTAAGAGAGCAAGATGCTATTTTAGATCATGCCGAAAATCTGGCACAGCTTTTGGATTTGCGACATACAAAAATTCCGGATGAACTGAAAGAAGATTTCAAGAAGCATATGGAAAAGGTGGCAGAAACAATTAAAGAAATGGAGAAAGCAGTAGGGAATCTAAAGGATTTAACAGAAACAGGTTTTGGAAGCAGAGAAAGAGAGGAAACAAAGGGATATATACATCAAGTCCATAAAAGAGAATGGGAGGCGGACCAGCTGAGATACAATATAACAAAGAAAATTTATGAAATAGAGGATAAGCTATCGCCCATGGATGAATATCATCTGCTGAAAATAGTTGACTGGGTNGATGACATGGCTGACCATGCAGAAAACGTTGCTGACTGGCTAAGGGCAATGATTGCAAAATGAAAGAGCTGGAAGAATTTGCTGCCACATTTAAAAGAGACTTACTCAAAAAAGTAAAAAAGCCAAGGATATGGAAGGAAAAAGATGTTTTAGATGACANGATAGTAAATGCTTTTGTTTTAATTCTGCGTACAAAAGGGTGCGGATGGGCAAATAAAGCAGGATGTTTAATGTGCGGCTATTTTAAGGAAACATATGATGCTGGCAGAGAGGAAATTTTAAAGCAGATAAATGAAGCACACAAACAGTACGAAGGAGAGGAAATCGTTAAAATATTCACGTCGGGCAGTTTTCTGGACGAAGAGGAAATTCCTATTGAATTGCAGAAATATATAATCAAAAAATTTTCGAAAGCCAAGAAAATTATAATAGAGAGCAGACCCGAATTCATTGAAAATCTGAAAGAGCTGGATGATAAAGTAAGGATGGAAGTTGCAATGGGTCTCGAATCTGCAAATGATTTGGTTTTGGAATATGCAATAAATAAAGGGTTCACTTTTAAGGAGTGGAGAAAGGCTGCAAAAAAGGTAAAAAAATATGGAAAAGAGCTCAAAGTTTATATTCTGATTAAACCGCCTTTTTTAACAGAGGGGGATGCAATAAAAGATGCATTGCAAAGTGTAAAAAAGGTAAAGGATGTAGCAGATACAATCTCATTTAATCCAGTGGCAATACACAGTAAAACAGTCATAGAAAGAATGTGGAAGCATGGACTATACCGCCCTCCATGGCTATGGAGTGTGGTGGAAGTACTGGAGAAGGCAAAAGAAATTTACGATGGCATAATAAAATGTGATGTTGTTGCAGGAGGAAAGGCAAGAGG
>MTNE01000195.1 GCA_002011355.1 Thermoplasmatales archaeon JdFR-43
GTTGGGGATGCAAGAGGCATTGGCTTAATGCAGGCAATAGAGATTGTTAAAAGCAAGGAAAGCAAGGAGATAAATCCAAAAGTNAGGGATGAAATTGTTGATANAGCATTCAAGAAAGGACTTCTTCTGCTCGGATGCGGCGAATCTTCGATACGCTTTATACCTCCGTTATGCATAAATGAGCAGCAATTAAACAATGCAATGGATGTGCTTGAAGAGGCAATAAAGGAAGTAACGAAGTAGCTATCTTATCTCTTCCTTTCCTTCNAGCCTTTTTCTTATGTAAATTAAAAATTTCTGCAGATTTTTCTCCTTTATCTTGCTCATTTTTATTTCTATACTATGATGCTTTTTAGAATGGAGGGTGCTTATCTTTATTCTTGCCTCTCCGTCATTCAGAGCATATATAGAAGCTTGCTCCACCTTTTTATCTGATGCAATTTTTGCCATCTCCTCCATGGTAGCTTTTATTTTCATTGCCTTTATTTCTCTTCCATTTATTTTTATACTCGCTTTTCTGTAGCCTGCCTTATGTAACGCTCTAAGCAAAATCTCTGATGTTGGCAACAGCTCAAAATGTTCCTCCACTTTTTCATATCCAGCAATTTTTTGCAAAGCTTTCAAAACAATACTTGATGGCTTTTTTATTTCCCTCTCAACGTTTAAATCTATGTCAATCTCCACGTTTTTGAGCCATTTTTCATGTCTTTCAACCTTGCATTTTTTGCATTCATGTCCTCCATATACAGCATTGATCCATTCATTTACTTCTTTGGGCGAGTAGCTCCATGGCGGTTCAGGGTAGCCGTATTTCATGGGTAGGGGTTGAACGCGGGATCGCCGTATAAAGTGAATTCGTGAATACAGACATATTTTTTATCCAGTGCCTTTGTCTCTTCCATACCAAAATTATCTCCATTCACGAGAGGAGGAGTCCACATGAAAGTCGAATTCGCATCCTTCGGCAGATATTTATTTTTAGCATTTCTTAAAGCNAGGCCAACAGTTGTATCGTTTTTAATCAAATCAAGAATGAAGTCTTCTGCCAGTAAAGCGCCAAAATGCAAATCCGGATATTCTCCATAAAGCCATAAATTTTTGGTTGCGTTTATGTAGCCATAGAAACCAAAGCCCTTGAGTATTAGTCCTGGCTCCAGATAGCCTGGATCAGCAGTATAGCGAGTGGACGCAATGAATGAATTTACACCAGCATGTATGTATACTTGGCTGAGACAATTTTTGGGCAGTAATCCTTCTATCTTGCCCACTAGGCAGCTTTCTATGAAAGCAACGCTCGGATTATAAGGCATNTTTATAACATGGCGGACATCGAAGCTTCCTTTTCCAGATAACCCTGTTTTTAAGCCTAGGCCAAGTTGATCAAATTCTAGCATATCTCCTGCTTCATAAAGGTAGTGAGTGCCATGGTCGAAGGCAAAAATATAGTTGCTTTTGAGCTGATATTCTCCTCCCTTCCTATCAATTACTAAGCCAACTCTTTGCGCCTCTAAACGATGTGCAGGAAAAACATTAAATCCATTTTCTGCAAAATCATTGCATATCCTTTCATTTATGAATTTGCTTTCTCCAGTTGGAAATTTAGTTGGCTCCTGCCTTACAGGGCCAAAACCCATTATGCTTTTAAGACGATTGGCAAGTGGAGTAATTATAGGAATATACTGAAATTCAATGCCTGTCCCAGTTTGTACTGTAGCATTTCTTTTCCATTCTCCAAGCTTTTCGATTATACTATCATAAAAGATTGTTCTTGCAATCAAGGCTGAGCAATCTTCGGCGTCGAAGCCAGTTACTCTGCCAACAGCATTTTCCATTTCAGGCCAGTAAGTAAAGGTATCATTTTCCATATCCTGTGGGTCTGGATCTATATCACCATAAATGAAATCACTTGCTGTACCTTGGCCAGAGACATAATCGCTATCTGGATTGTAATAATAATACATTGGTATCATAGTAGCGTCTGCCATTATTGCAATATATATTGGATTTTTCCTGTAATGCTGCCATAGCGTTTTAACCTCGGCAGGCAAATCCGCTATTTCTGCAAGCAATTCATTCAGTTGCTGATGCATGGCCATAACATGTTCATTGCATGGTTCAACCAGAAATTCATTTGATATGGGATAAATTATGCCTCCTATATCAGCATTTTCTCCTCCAGCAAAGGCAAATTCTGGAGAAGCCCATACAATGCCGCGATGATATGCAGCCAGATATGATGATAAAGAAGATAAATCCTTCATTAATGGAAAATTGCCCCTGTCTATTTTTTCTACCTTCACATTCATTTCATAGCTTCCCTTTCTTTTTGCTATCCATGTGCCCACTATCTCTGCCCTGTAAATGCCTGGCTTGTTGTAAACACATGTCTGATAGTCAAGGCGGTCAACAATTATATTCCCACTTTCATCAACAACAGGAATTCCACCTGCTGTGGANGTATATATAAATGTGATATTATCAGGCGTTGCTAGATGAAGGAAAAGGCGATCCCCCCATTTTTCTACTTCATCGCTATCCTTATTTATTAACTCAATTTTTATTCTAACAAATCCGTCATATGGAACATTGATATTGTGCACAGCTGTATAATTAAAGCCAGATAGGAGGATATTCAATCCGTGCAATGTACTTCCAGAATTTATTGTACCTTCAAAATGATATTCTATGCTATCCAGAATTTCAGCTCTTGTGATATCCATTGGATTTGCCATAACAATGTAGCCAACGCCACCAAATTTCTGTTTTACAAAATTTATCATGTAATCTCTTGCTTCTTCAATGCTGCTAAA
>MTNE01000063.1 GCA_002011355.1 Thermoplasmatales archaeon JdFR-43
CATGCTGCAAAGGTAAGGAGATGCGGCATCCCCATTTATACAAGCCATTCAATAAAGAAGGCGTATGGAAATGGCAGCGTAGAAGGAGCTATAATAGCAAAGCTTGATGAAAACTGGAACTTCATCGAGGGAAGTGAGAAAGACATAAAATGCGATTTTATTTGCTTGGCTGTAGGCCTAACACCAGCTATAAGACTTATAGCTCAAACAGGAGCCACCATTTCATTCATAAATGAGGCGGGAGGATGGATTGCATTGCATAATGAATACATGGAAACAACTAAAGAAGGCATATATGTGGCAGGAGATCTAGCCAATATTGAAGAAGCTTCAACAGCAATGATAGAGGGAAGAATAGCTGGTTTACATGCAGTCCATGCCATAAAGCAAATACCAAACTTTGAGGAGAAAATCAGAGATTATATGGAAGAGCTGGAGATTTTCAGGCAGGGTTATTTTGGAGCCCGTCCAAAAAAGGCAAAAGAAAAAATCATGGAGAGATATTATGAAAAGGTGGGAAAGAGAAGGAGTGGCTGAACCGGAAGATTTGAATTTGCCAGATGAGGAGCATTTGAAGAAAGGAGTTGCCATAATAGAATGCATACAGGAAATTCCCTGCAATCCATGTGTTGATGCATGTCCTACTAAAGCAATTTCAATGGAAAATATAAATGCCCTGCCAGAAATTGATTATGATAAATGCGTGGGATGTGGAAAATGCGTTGAAGTCTGCCCTGGATTGGCAGTATTTCTTGTTAAGGTTGTTGATAACGTTGCTTTAATAACATTACCCTATGAGTTTTTACCTCTGCCAGAGGAAGGAAGCACAGTCAAAGCTTTAAATAGAGAAGGAAAGGAAATATGTGATGCTGTAGTCAAAAAAGTGAAAAAGGGAAGAACAACCATCGTTACAATAGAATTGCCAAAAGAATATGTGATGGAGGCAAGGAATATAAAGGTATAAAGCCAAATAATTTTTATTTAATGCCTTTTATCATTTTATGAAAAAATTTGCAATTTTGGCTGTCACCATTTTCATATTCCCTGCAAATGCTTATTTTTACACCAATAATTCATGGAATCTGGAATATGACGGATATCATGATTGCATAAGAGAATGGTGGAATGTTGATGCATTTATAAAATCAGATAAAAATTATAGTATAACAGCATCATTTGAATATGAGAAAGAAACAGATGCTGCCAATCTATTTTTTACAATATTTGACTGGGATGAAAAAATTGTTTATGATCTCGGCTCTTACGGCGATAACATCTCCGCCTTACAATGCAGCGGGAAATATTCAGTGAATTTAACATATGGAAAATCATGGATGAGAGGGAACTATCCTTCTTATAAAGTCCATTTTGAAAATAAAGGTATAGTGGTTGAAATGGAATTGATAGCAGAATCAGAAGCAAAATTTGTTGTTGAAGAGGAAGGAGGCATACTTCCTATGGGTCTTGGATATTACCGCTACTTATTCATTCCAAAATGCAAAGCAATAGGATGGATTTTTATTGATGGCGAAATAAAAAATTTTGAGGGCGTGGCATATTATGAACATGTATGGGGAAACTGGAGTTATCATAATCCTTTGAAAGGAGCAACAATATCTCCTTACATTAATTTAGCAAGATGGTGGTGGGAAAATAAAAACATTTCATTCAATAGTTTAACTTTGTCATCCAACAATCCATTTGGCTATGACTGGGCATGGATTTCCTTTGAAAACGGATGGAGCATTTTCTATGGCATCATCCCTTTCTGGATAGAGGAAATACCATTTGGTGTTATGTATTTATATAATGGAGAGGAAATACTGGAGTTTGGTAGCATAAATTACGAATATTTAGATGGAGTTTTTTATGCCGGCACATACATTCCAACTAAAATAAAGGTTGTTGCTCAAGGCGAGGGAAAGCTCAATTTTATTATGGAAATGGANAATGAGCCGCATGTATATGAAGATGATTTGCACTCCTTTTACTGGAAAAAACTGATTTTGTATGAATGTCCTGGCAATGTACATGGCTATTACGAAAGCTCGAATGGTAAAAGAATAAATTTAACAGGAAATTGCGAGATAGAGATAGAAAGGCAGATTAGCGTGCTTGAATATGCCATGTTTAAAATAACCCCATATTCTAGCGGCCTTGAACTCATTTTTCTATCCTATCTTTTAAATTTTATGATAGTATTCCAGTTATCTCTCTATCCTTTTTCCATAGATTTTTCTTTTTCTAATATAAGATAAGAAGATGCCAAGCGCGATGGTTATTATTATCAAGCAAAAAGTCGCTCTTTGTGCAATTCCCTTTTCAAATATTGTGTAAAAGAAGCCGGATAGCATAACTAAAAAAGAAAATTTTGCTATTCCTCCTGCCAGAATATAAGCAATGCTTTTTTTATAACTCCATTTGTTAACGGCAATAAAAGCTCCAGTATATGGCAAAACTGGTGCTATTCTATTTATAAGCAACATTTTTTCATCCTGTGCTATCATCATGCCGCTATATTTTTTCATCAGTTTTTGAATAAAATGAGGCAAGCCAAATTTTTTAACAATTATGTAAAGCAAGGTATTTCCTGAAAAAATTGCTATTGCAGCAATTAAAATTAATACAGCACCCCATTCAAAAGAAGGATTTGTTGAATATATCACAAGCAGAAAGAATTCTGGCACCATAGGAAAAAACATGCTGTCTATTATGAAGATGCAGAATAAGGCAATCAACATGCCAATGTAGCCAAAGTTGCTAAAGAAAGCAATGATAGCGTCGCCAAGCATTGGCAAACAATAT
>MTNE01000038.1 GCA_002011355.1 Thermoplasmatales archaeon JdFR-43
GGTTCATATTTCTGGAAAATTGTTTCCATTGTGCCACACAATGTTCTGTATGAAAAGCCTCAGAGAATTCTGAAAAAAGTGCTGCAGCTTGATGCGGTCATNTTCATAATACTTGCAATTAGCNTATGGTTTGTTGCATACACAAATGCCTGCCGCAGGCACATGGAGGAAGAGCTCAGAAGACATAGAGATCATCTTCAGGAACTTGTGGAAGAACAAACAGCTGAATTACGTAGAATCAATGAGCAACTAAGAGANGAAATAGCTGAGAGGAAAGAGGCACAGGAAAAATTGAAGAAAGCATATGATGAAATGAAAAAGGTATTGGAACAGGAAAGAGAATTTAAGTTGCGAACAGCCCACTATTTCTTTAATCCAATTACAATTGCCAAAGGCTATCTTTATCTTGCCCTTGAAGATGAGAAACATAATAAGGATAAAATATTAAAAGCAATCGAGGCAATTAACAGGGTAGAGAAAGTCGTGAAAAATATAACACAGAGGGGAGAAATTGTTGAATAAACCATCACAAAAACATTATATCTCCTCCNATTTTTATGTTCATGATTATTGCTATCAGAGGGGAGAAAAACTCTGGAAAAACAGCATTTATTGAAAAATTACTGGAAAAATTGAGGGATTATAAAATAGTCGTCATAAAAAGTAGCGAGCATGAACGAATTGATGAGGAGGGAAAAGATACTTTCCGTTATAGAAAAGCAGGTGCAACGGCAAGCATAATTGTTGCAAGAAATGAAATTGTTTTATTTTCAAATGAAAATGGCCTGCATGAAGCGATAAATCTTGCAAGAAAACTCATGCCCGATTTGATAATTGTGGAAGGATACGAAAGCGTTAAAAGATTAAATTGCAGGACAATAGGTGTCGAGAAAGAAATTGACATCGATAAAATTTATAGAGAGGTATTGGAAGAAATTAAAAAGGAAAAAGAGAGGAGNAAGAAAGTGGAAATTTTTGTTGATGGAAAAAATCTGCCATTAAATAATTTTGTTAAAGAATTATTTCACAAAACCATGAAAGCGATGTTATCGTGTTTAAAAGGAGGAGAAGGGAAAGAAATAGAAATAATGATAAGAGAATAAAAAGCAAGGAGACCATTCAGTCGGTTTTTCATTATTTCTGGCATATCGGGCAGTAAAATGTTTTTCTTTTGTTTGACTCCTGCCTGTAAAAAACCAGTTTGCCACCACATCTCGGGCAAATTTTCTTGTTATAAACAAGAAGTATCGGCTTAATGCCTTTCCCNTTCTTTTTCAGTTCAAGAAATTTTTTGCACAGGAGTCTCGTATTTTCCATGAGTTTTTCAATTTCTTCAATGTCCATTTCTTCAACCTTTTTCTCTGGATTTATCCCTGCTCTAAACAAAATTTCATTTCTGAGTATATTGCCAATTCCGTTGAAAATACTCTGATCAAGCANCAAATCNCCTATCTTTCTTTCCTTTTCCTTTAAAATAAGTTGTTTTAGCTTTTCTTTATCCCAGTTTGTTAAAGGGTCGATGCCATAATTTTCATATAGCAATTTTTCCAGTTTTTTTGCCTCATCAATTTCAACTATAGGTGCATTATATACAACCAAATTTTCTTCCGGAAAGAATAAAGCCAGTCTCACTTGTCTAAATGGTTTTGAATATTCCTTCTCAAATCTTATGCTTCCATACATCATTAGATGAATTCTTATGATATAGCCATTAAAATAAAGCAGAATGTTTTTTCCGAAGCTTGTCGCTCTCTCCAGCTTTTTTCCTATTAGCTGAGATGGCTCAATATGTATTTTCTTGCTTCTCACAAAAATATCCTGCAATGCTTCTCCTTTAAATCTCTCCTCAATCTGCAATGCTCGAAGCCTTGCTGTGGGTCCTTCGGTCATTGCTGTTATAAAAGCAAGGATTAAATTTTTATCTGAATAGTAGCAGCTATTCAATTTACATGAAAAGAATTACTGCTTTTGCCATTCCATCTTCCATACCAAAAAAATATAACTTTAGCCATATTCTCTTCCATGCAGTGTAGCAAATGCAGCAAGGAAGCAATCACATTCATAAGGTACAATGGCACATATCTCTGCAGGCAGCATTTCATAGAATTTGTTGAGAAAAGGGTTAGAAAGGAAATAAGAAAACAGGGGCTGCCAAAAGGAAATATAGCNNTCGCTCTATCAGGCGGGAAGGACAGCTTGGTGGCATGCTACCTGCTATGGAAGATAACTCGTAAAGACACAACTCGCCAGATTCATGCCATTACTGTTGATGAGGGAATAACTGGCTATAGAGACAAGACAATAAAAATTGCCAAAAAATTCTGCAATGAATATGANATACCNCANCANATCATTTCCTTCAAAGATGAAATAGGCTTTACCATTGATGAAATAAGCAAGGTTAGAGGGGAGCTGGCAGAATGCACATATTGCGGAGTATTCAGAAGATACTGTTTGAATAAGGTGGCAATGGAAATAGATGCAAAGGTAATGGCAATGGGCCACAATCTTGATGATGTTGCTCAAACAATTTTGATGAATTTTGTAAGGAGTGATATAGAAAGAATGGCAAGGATGGCCCCTCATAAAAAAGTTCAGCCAGGTTTAATTCCTCGCATTTTACCACTGCGAACCATACCAGAAAAGGAAACAACTCTGTATGCCTACATAAGAGGATTTGATGTGAGCGAAGATGAATGTCCATACGCCATAAGAGCGATGCGTGGGATATATCGCGACTTCATCATGCAGCTCGAAGAAAAGCATCCAGGAAGCAGGCACAGCATACTCAAAAGCTTTCT
>MTNE01000172.1 GCA_002011355.1 Thermoplasmatales archaeon JdFR-43
ATTGTCAGATTTTCAGATTTTAAAACAAACGAATATGCTAGCTTGTTGGGAGGAAATTTATATGAGCCAATGGAAAATAATCCGATGCTTGGATGGAGAGGGGCTTCCAGATATTATGACGAAAAATTTAAGGAAGCTTTTGGTTTAGAATGCAGAGCAATTAAGAAAGTAAGAGATGAAATGGGGCTCAAAAATGTTAAAGTGATGGTGCCGTTCTGCAGAACACCTGAAGAAGGAATAAAAGTGATAAAAACAATGGAGGAATTCGGACTTAAAAAAGGAGATATCGAAATATATGTGATGTGCGAGTTACCATCAAATGTTATACTGGCAGAAGAATTTGCAAAAATTTTTGATGGCTTTTCCATAGGTTCCAACGACCTAACCCAGCTTACTTTAGGAATAGACAGAGATTCTGCANTAGTTTCACATCTCTTCGATGAAAGAAATGAGGCTGTCAAAAAGATGGTTGAAATGGTTATAAATGTGGCTAAAAAATATGGAAAAAGAATTGGAATATGTGGTCAGGCTCCGAGTGATTTTCCCGAGTTTGCTGAATTTCTGGTGGAGAAGGGAATAGATTCCATATCATTAAATCCAGATGCAGTTGTAAAAACAAAATATTTAGTGGCTGAAAAAGAAAAAGTTATGAGTAAATGAAGTATTAAAATCATGAAAAGGATTGCTGCAATATTCATTGCATTCTTTTTTATTCCGTTATCTCATGCCCTAAACTATGGAATACACTGCGACGATGTTGAACTAATAAATGAAATGGGAATAGATGAGTTCATTGATACCTGTTATGAGAAAGGATATGATGCCATACTGATGAATGTAATGCCCTGGGAATATTATTTTGAGTCACCTACCTTAGCCAAACTTGGCTGGGAATTTGGAGGGAATCTGCTTGGCCCATTAATTGAAAAAGCACATTCAAAAGGAATTAAAGTTTATGCCGACATACAAACTTTAGCCTGGAAGATAAGAGATGATTATGACAATCCTGGAGGAAAGCCAGACAAAGAAGATGTCGTTAGTGTTGTCTTGGAGTTGATAAACTATGGTGTAGATGGTATATCTGAAGAAATGTTTCCTGCGGAATGGATGGCTGCTGTATATGAAACGTGCAATGAATATGGTATCATCTATATTCACAAGCATATCCCGTATGATGTCGTATGGTTTAATGAAGAAGGCAGCAATGCATTTTATGCATATTCAAGCTGCGATGTATTGATGACAGAAGATTATTACATGAATGATGATTTGCCAAGATGGCAGATGGCTGCTGGTTTTTCTAATTCCCTTAATAAAAATTTATGGATAAAAAGCTGTCCAGCAGATTGGGCTCTAGGCAGCGTGAAAAACATGGAGAATGTTCTGGCGGCAAGAGTTCTACAGTATAATCCAGAATATGTCTTTGCCATGATTTATAGCAGAGAGGATTTTGAAGAATTTGAACCATCTGTTATTGAAAAAATTACAGAGAACTTCTCATATTCTGCCAAAAAGGGAATATTCAATATTGTTGTATATCTAACCAATGAAAGCGAGGATTTCGATGCCTGGCAGCTCTTTGATGTATCATATGCTGCATTAAGCACGGCAGCAGGAGCAAGCGGATATGACGTGTACATAACAAATGAACCAATGGAAGAAGCAGATGCATATTTCATCTACACCAGAGGAAAAATGAATGAAACTTTGTTTCTGCCTACATCAATCCTAAATCTTTTCAATCAGAGTAAGCCAGTATTTATTGAAGTAGCTTATGATTTACCAAATGAAGGAAGCTGGAGTTATATAAGAAATAAGCTTGGAATTAGTCAGGAAGAATTTTTAAGTCTTTTTGGGACATGGAGAGTTGAAGCCGAATATAATGGTATAAACTATTATCATCTGAGTGATGACTGGTATTTGTTCAATCCTATTGAGCCCGAAGACGTTAACGGAGAAATTCTATCATACGGAAAATTTTTGGGAAAAACATATGCATTCATTATCAAAAAAGAGAATTTTGTCTTCATTAATGGAGCTGGTTTAGATGCAGAAGCGAGTTTTCCAATATCAAACATATTGAATGATGTTCTGCAAAAACCCTTCCATGGAATCTGCAGCGTAGGCAAAACATCTGTTTTTTATGCATATGATGACACGATATTGAAAATAAGATTTCCTTATGATGTGAAAAGAGTTGCTTATATGGAAAGGAGTATGGAAGGAAATGTGGAAATAGGAGAGTGGTTTATACAAATGAGTTCAGTTACGCTCTTGATAAAGGAGACTACTCATTCTGAAACTAATGCTAAATGAAACATTCAGCATATTCATACAAAAACCAAGAAATCATTTATACATAAATGATAGAGAAATTATACCGCTACAAAAGACTGTTGTTATAGGAAAAATAACGGTAGAAATGGAAACAATAAACATTGATTCAATTGAAATTTATGTAGATGGTGTCCTAAAATACAAAGGCAATGAAACACAGTGGCTTTTTGATGAAAAAGCGTTTGGCACTCATGAAATAAAAGCAGTTGGCTATCATGATAGCGAGACATGCGAGGATAGTGTGGAAGTGTTTATGGTGAATTGGTGAAAGTGTAAAAACATAGAGGGCAGGGAGGTTTATGAATTGTAATTAAAGAGAGGGATACTCTCCTTATCCCTGCCCCCATAACATATGTGAAAATTATTTTTAAATTTTTGCAACCTTATAGTAATAACAGGTAAATCGCGTGCAAAAATGCATTCTAACGTCATTTATCTTTTTGGAAAATAGAGAATG
>MTNE01000013.1 GCA_002011355.1 Thermoplasmatales archaeon JdFR-43
TTCTTCCAGCATAAAAGGAGAGGAAGATGAATAGAAAGCCAAAGGCAATACCGATTAACACCATATAGTCGAGCAAATTTGGTTTCATTGGCTTCAGACGAGACTTTGCTTTATAACCCCGAAATGCCTTCACAAAATCCTTCAGCACAGGGTTACTTTCCTCATCTTTCCTTGGAGAATAGCCCATAACCTTTGACACAGTAATAAATAGGCGGCAATATTAAAGCATTATCTATTATTAATCATGCATGAAGCTTTACTTTGCTCTGCCAATAAATGCAATTTATGTTACAGAAGATGTATCATTGAGGAAGGTAAAACAGGATATTGTAGAACAAGAATAAACATAGGTGGCAAGATATATACTCTAACTTATGGAAATTTGAGCGCAATAGAAATGAGGCCAATAGAAATTAAGCCCTTTTTCCATTTTTATCCTGGTAGTTATGCTTTAACTTTCTCCACCTATTCATGCAATTTTCGATGCCCATGGTGTCAGAACTGGCATATCTCCATGCAGAAGCCCCCCAAGCNGTATAAATATATTTCTCCTGAAAAACTGGTGGAAATGGCTGGAGAGCATGGATTATGCGCAAGTTTTAATGAGCCCACATTGCTTTTTGAATACTGCATAGATGTTTTTAAATTAAGCAATAAGCCAAAGAGCTTTGTTTCCAATGGTTACATGACAAAAGAAGCATTAAAAATGCTTAGGCAGGCAGACTTAAATGCAATCAATATTGATATAAAAGGTGATGAAGANGTNTATAAAAAATATTTGCATGCTGATGAAAAGCATGTTTGGGAAATTGCAAGATATGCAAAAAAGCTTGGCATGCACGTTGAAATTGTGAATTTAATTATAACAGGAGTTAATGATAAAGAAGAGCAAATTAACACCATAATTGAAAAGCATTTAAGATATGTTGGCAGCGAAACACCAATTCATTTCACAAGATATTATCCGGCATATAAGTTTGAATCTCCATCTACGCCAGTAAAAAAACTCGAGTATGCATATAAAAAGGCAAAAAAGGAAGGAATTTTGTATCCTTATATAGGAAATGTTCNAGGACATGAATATGAAAATACATACTGTCATAACTGTGGCAAGTTACTGATAAAAAGATATGGAAGCAGCATAATCAAAAATTTTTTGAAAAAAGCCAGATGCCCATTCTGCGGGGAAGAATTGCCATTTGTTTTATAAAATTCAAATCCAAAAAAGATATATATGCTGCCAAACTTATTTTGCAATGCTGAAAAATTTTGGAGAAGCTTTGAGAAGTGCATTCCGCAAAATCGCTAATGCTCCTTTTATTGATAGAGATTTAATAAAAGAAGTTGTAAGAGATATACAGCGTGCATTGATTGCTGGAGATGTCAATGTAAAGCTTGTCCTGGAGATGTCGAAAAGAATAGAAAAGCGAGCTTTGGAGGAAAAACCATTGCCAGGGATGAGCAACAGGGAGCATGTTTTAAAAATTTTACATGAAGAGCTTGCATCAATTCTTGGACAAGGAAGAGAACTGCCATTAAAAAAGCAGCGAATAATGATGGTTGGATTATATGGCCAGGGAAAGACAACAACATGCGGAAAACTAGCGAGATTTTTCCAGAAAAAAGGCATGAAGGTTGCTTTAATAGCGGCAGATGTCCACCGCCCTGCTGCTTATGAGCAGTTGAAGCAGATTGCTGAGAAAATAAATGTTCCTGTTTATGGTGGAAATGACAAAGCTGAAAAGGTTGTAAAAGAGGGGCTCGATAAATTTGCAAAATATGACGTTGTAATAATAGATACTGCAGGAAGACATGCTTTAGAAGATGATTTGATAAAGGAAATGAAGAAAATAGCAAAGATTGCCCATCCTGATGAAAAAATCTTGGTTATAGATGCTTCAATAGGGCAGCAGGCTGGTAAGCAGGCAAGAGCATTCAATGATGCAATAGGCATAACAGGCGTAATCCTAACAAAGATGGATGGAACAGCTAAAGGAGGAGGGGCATTGTCTGCAGTGGCTGAGACTGGAGCACCTATACTTTATATAGGAACAGGAGAGCATATAGATGATCTTGAAAAATTTGATGCAATCCGTTTCCTATCTCGCCTCCTAGGTATGGGAGATTTGCAGACTTTAATTGAAAAGGCGGAGGAAGCAGCAAAAGGAAAAGAAAAGAAGATAGAAGAGACAGCTAAGAAAATGCTTTCTGGAAAGTTTACACTGCTGGATATGTATGAACAGATGGAACTTCTTTCAGGCATGGGTCCTTTCCAGAAAATCGCTGATTTGTTGCCACTGGGAGGAAAGTTAAAAGATGAGGATGTTTATGAAACGCAAAAGAAATTGAAGAAATTCCGCATTATAATGGATTCAATGACGAAAAAGGAGTTAGAAAATCCAAATATAATAAAGTCATCACACATAAAAAGAATAGCAAGAGGAGCAGGAGTAGAAACAAGAGATGTTAAAGAATTGCTACGTCATTACAATATGTCCAAAAAATTAATGAAAAGCTTCTCCAACAAAAAAATGCAGAAAAAACTGATGAAGCAGTTTGGATTGAAGATGTGAATAATAAATAAAAAGAAAAAAGAGAAGCCTGGCTACTCACGAGCCAGGTAAATTTCTATGCAGGACACATTTACTTTATTGCCCTCGTCGTTTGTTAGCTCCTCTGTGTATATCTTGACTTCTTTGATTTTTGCATCTGTTACAAAGCGTCTCCTGACAATCTCTGCTACATCCACTGCTCTAGAAATAGCTCTTCCTCTCGC
>MTNE01000066.1 GCA_002011355.1 Thermoplasmatales archaeon JdFR-43
ACCTTTCTCTTCTGCATTTCCCTTAGGACATCATCAACTTTCATCCTAGGAGATATTTTCAATATATCTCTCATTATTTCTTTCACAGGCAAATTTTTATCTTTCGTTAAAGCATCTTTTACATGAACCATTCCCACAATGTCATCTATACCATCTCTGCAAACAGGAAAACGAGAGTAACCGGTTTCCACAGACTTTTTAATTAAATCTTCAACAGTATCATCTTCGTGCAGATAAACCATCTTTTCTTTTGGCACATAAACTTCGATAGCTTTTGTTTCATCAAAGTCAAAGACCTCCTCAACAAGTTCCCTCTCATCCTCCTTTATCGTTCCATGCTCCACACCTAAATCAAGCATTGCAACTATTTCCTCCTCTGTTACCGCTGCTTTTCTTTCCTTTTTCACGCCCACAAGCTTAAGCAGGGCATCGGATATTTCTGAGAATAGGCGGGCAGCTGGAAAGAAAATTCTTTTTATAATTAGGAGATGTTTTGCTATTTTAAGGGCAAATTCTTCATTATTTATCCCAAATGCCTTGGGCGTTGCTTCTCCAAAAATGACTATTACGAGTGTCATCACGGCTGTCGCCATGCCAACTCCTATACTTCCAAAAAGATATGTTGCGATAGCTCCAGCAAATATTGAGGCGGAAATGTTAACCAGATTGTTTCCAACAACTATTGCGCTCACCACCTCATCAGGATTCTGCATCAAATCCTCCAGAATCTTTGCCTTTTTATTTCCCTTCATTGCCTGCTCTCTTATTTTGGCTCTGTCTGCAGATACAAAAGCCATTTCAGCTGCAGCAAAAAAAGCAGAAAAGAATATGAGAATAATTATTACAATTACGCCGATTATTATCCAGATCATGTTTTTTTACTAAAATTTGGTAAAGATAACATTTTAACTATATTTTTTAAAGCCCATATCTTCTGCAATCTCCCTGAAACATTGCCTACAAAGATGCATCCCATATCTTCTTATTATTCCTCTTTTCCTCCCGCATCTCACGCATCCGTCTACTCTGCCATATTTTTTCTGCTTCTGCTTTATCTTCATTCTACTACCTCCACATTAAATTCCTTTTTAACGAATTCCATTGCTTCTTCCTTTGTTATTCTATGCCTTCTTGGTATTTTTGTTTTTCTCAATTTTCTCTTTTTTATCCTGTAACCATTTCTTTCCAGTGTAACACATATATCCATCCCAAAAATTCCTATTTCTGGGTCATACTTCATTCCTTCAAAATCTGTATGCTCTGTTATTCCAAAAGCAAAGTTGCCTTCCTCATCAAACGACCATGCTGGTAGCTTATTATTTCTAACCCATAATGCTCTCTTTAGAAAATCTATTGCCTTCTCTTTTCTCAATGTAACCTTGCAGCCAATTGGCATTCCCTTTCTTATACCCAAATCTCTGTTTGTAACTTTTGCTATTGTCTGGATGGGCTTCTGCCCCGTAAGCATCTCAAGTACCTTCTCTGCCTTTCTCAGGCGCTCTCCGCCCTCACCAACGCCTATATTTACCGTGACTTTTTCCACCTTAATTTTCCTCATTGGATTATCCTTCATACTCCTCTACCCCTGGCAATTGCACCAATGGCTTATCCTTTCCTATTGGGAATACATATGGCTTTATCGTTGAAAATCCCTCAAGTTTTATAATGTTTGGCATCGGGCTCCTTGTTACAACAACTTCTTCAATCTTTGCTATCTGCCCTGTGTGGCGGCCACCAGTAATCATTGCAAGATAACCCTTTTCCATTGGAATAACTTCTAAAATTTCCTGCTCTGGCAAGGAAATTTTCAGCACATCTCCTGTTTTATAGCTATTTTCCTCCACAATTATATTTCTTCCATCGTGCAAATTGAGTTGTATTTTGCCGCCCTTAACCATTGTTTTATTTTCTATCCTGCATAGTTTCCATTTTGCCCTTTCCTCATCAATTTTCACTACCCTTAAAACCCCTCTTCTATCAAATAAAACCCTATAATGCTCATTTATTTTTGGAATAGAAATGACATCCATCAAGCCGCATGGAAACTTATAATCTCTCCTTGCTTTTCCATCTACAAGAATTTCTCTTGCTCCAATTATTTTTCTTGCTTCCTTACCTGTGTCAGCAAGCTTGAGAAAATCCCTTACAACTAAAAGCAAAGGAACACTTCTATCAATTGGATGTGGTCCTGGAGAAGGCTTAACCGTCCATTTTGCAACTTTTCTTTCTATTCTCCATGTTCGTGGAGCTTTCAATCTTTTTAGATGAGCTGTCATTTATTCACCATCCTCCTTCTCTTTTAAATCTTTCCCTTCCTTTGCTTCTTTAACTTTGCCTTCTTCAATAATTTCTTCCTTTTCCATTTCTTTAGCTTTTTCCTCTTTTTTTGTTTTTTTCGGCTTTTCCACTATTTCTTCTTTTTCTTCTTCAGCCTTTTCTTCCTTGCTTTCCTCTATTTTCTCACTTATTTTTCCTGTTTCTTTCGCTTTAGCTTTTTCTTCTTTCTTCTTTTTTTCCGGCTTTTCTGCCGTTTCTTCCTTCACTTCTTTAACTTCTTCTGCAACTTCCTCAATTTCTTCAGCCTTTTCCGCTATTTCTTCTTTTTCTTCTTCAGCAATCTCTTCTTTCACTTCTTCTTCCTCAGCTTTCTCTGCTTCCTCTTCTTCCTCTTCTTCCTCTGCCTTTTCTTCTTCTGCTGCCTCCTCCTCAGCTATCTCTTCTTCCATTTCTCTTATCTGCTCCTCCGCTTCCTTTTCTATCTCTTCTCTCACTT
>MTNE01000001.1 GCA_002011355.1 Thermoplasmatales archaeon JdFR-43
GAGGAGGAAATAAGAAATGTCGAAAATGCCCTTTATGGAAAAACAGAAAAAATGCTGTGCCAGGGGAAGGAAATATTAATACAAAACTAATGTTGATTGGAGAAGCTCCTGGAAAAACAGAGGATGAAATGGGTCGCCCTTTTGTGGGCAAAGCAGGGCAACTTCTCAATGAAATTCTGGAAAAAAATGGAATAAAAAGGCAGGAAATTTACATAACAAATGTTGTGAAATGTCGTCCCCCAAACAACAGAAATCCTCTTAAGGAGGAAATAGAAAAATGTTTTCCTTATTTAAAAATGCAGATAGATATAATCAGGCCAAAAATTATTGTAACTCTCGGCAATGTTGCAACTTATTCCTTGTTGCCATTATATGGTTTTAAGCCCTCGTCTATAACCAGATTGCGTGGTAAAGTGCTGAGTAGCCCATTGCACCAGATAAAAATACTTCCAACATATCATCCTGCAGCTTGCATATATAATCCACAATTAAAAAATGCAATTGCCAAAGATTTTGCTAGGGTAAGAGAACTATTAAATTTATAGGAACACACCATAAAATTTTTTAACACCTCTTATTATTCATTTCAAGCCGGCGTAGCTTAGCCCGGTAGAGCGGCTGACTTGTAATCAGCAGGTCAAGGGTTCAAATCCCTTCGCCGGCTCTATTTCTTAAATTAAAATGTCCAAAAAAGATGGATTTAAAAATGGGGGCACAGGCGCATTTCCTGCTGTTATTCTTGCAGCAGGAAAAGGAAGTCGAATGAAAGCTGGCATTCCCAAACCTTTAATCAAGCTCTTAGGTTTAACTCTACTTGAAAGAGCACTGTTAACATGCAGAGAAGCTGGAATAAGTGAATTTTATGTTGTTGTCGGGTATAAAAAGAGAGAGGTTTTAAGACATGTTAAGGAATTAATGAAGAAGTATGAACTAAATATAAAAGTGGTGGAGAATCCAGAATGGAAAAAAGGAAACGGAACATCTGTTTTGGCTGTGTCAAAGCAACTGAAGAGTCCTTTCTTCTTATTAATGTGTGACCATGTCTTCGATCCAGAAATTGTCGAGAAATTTGTAGAAACTGCCAGATTTTCAAACACTTGCCTTTTATCTGTGGATAAAAAAATCGATAGAGTGGTAGATTTAGAGGAGGCAACAAAGGTTAAAATGAAAGATGGCACTATAATCAGCATCGGAAAAGAATTGAAGGATTTTGACGCTGTTGATATGGGTCTGTTTTTCTGTCAACCCTGCATTTTTGATGCAATTAAAAAATCTGTTGAAAAAGGAGATGCATCTCTGATTGGAGGGATAAAGATTCTGGCAGAGAAGAGAAAAATTAAGGGTATAGAAGCGGAAGGAAAATTCTGGATTGATGCTGACACAAAAAAGAACCTCAAAATAGCAGAAAAACTTTTGCTTTCCGATCTGATTAAAGACGAAGATGGCTATATTTCCAGATATATTAACCGCAAAATATCCACAAAAATCTCCAGAGTCCTTTGTAATTTTAATATCACACCAAATGCGATTACATTGATCAGCTTTATCCTTTCCATTTTTGCTGCTTTCCTTTTCATTCATACACAATATATTTATATTCTCCTAGGAGGCATCATTACGCAGGTAGCATCTATCATAGATGGTTGTGACGGAGAAATAGCCAGATTAAAATTTCAATCAAGCCCCTTTGGAGCTTGGCTTGATACAGTGCTTGACAGATATGCAGATGTTTTAATTACTATATCTATAACATATGCATGCTGGCTTATTTATGAAAATGTAATAGTTTGGATAATTGGTATAGCAGCAATAACAGGTTTTATTCTAACAAGTTATATGAAAAAAGAATATGTCCTTCGCTATAACAAAAATTGGCCAGATGGCATTATGGATAAATTATCCAAAAGGGATCTGCGCCTCTTTGGAATCTTCGTTGGCGCTATTTTATTTTACCCTCTAGAAGCCATTGCAATTCTGGCAATAATCAGTCATATAAGTATAATATGGGGTTTTTTGAGAGAAAAATGGCTAGTTAACCATCGTTAACTTATGCGATAATTTTATTAAGAGATATCCAATTCAAAAGATGAGGGTTAAAAATGAAGAAAATAATTGCGGCACTGGTGGTAGGTGTATTTTTGTTTGGAGCAGCACTAGCAGGAGTCAGCAACCAGCAAGATACTGTAGCAGTTGAGGAAAAAAACATTATAGAGAAAGTCTATCAGTTCNGTCAACCAGAGATAAAGGAAAAAGATAACTACGCAATAGTGTCTCTGGAAGGAACAAAATCAATAATGCAGGAAGGAATGCCAATTTTGCCCTATAAAGTCGATGTAATGAGATTTCCAGTAGGCACTAAAATAAACGTGGANGCAAAAGAGGGAGAAATTAAGGAAATAAAATTATCCAGTAAAGTAAAACCATATCCATTGTTTACTCTGCTTACAACCCAGGGAAAGCTTGTGGTGAGAGAAGGCAGTGTATATGAAAGTGATGAGGCATATCCAGAAAACTGGCTAGATTACAGAATAACTGTTGGATTATACAATGGTGAAAGAGTAGCAACTCTTTCGTTATTCATGTATCCGTGCAGATATATACCAAAGGAAAATAAAATAATATATACGGATAAGATAGATGTAAAAATTAACTATGAACTACCCGAAAAGCCATTATTCACAAATGATGAGTATGATTTACTCATTATATCTCCAGATTCATGGATGACTGATTTGCAGCCATTAAAGGAGCATAAGGAA
>MTNE01000100.1 GCA_002011355.1 Thermoplasmatales archaeon JdFR-43
AAGGATTTGTTCAAAAAATATAGAACTGCAAGCGACTATGCAAATGCAGATTTGGAAGAACTGCAGAATGACATAAAGAGCATAAATTTTTATAGAAATAAAGCGAAATATATCAAAGAATGCTGCAGGATAATAGTTGAGGAATATGATGGCAAAGTACCCGATTCAATGGAAGAATTAATTAAATTGCCAGGAGTCAGCAGGAAAACGGCAAATGTTGTTCTTTCAAATGCATTTCGTAAGGACGAAGGAATTGTCGTCGATACACATGTAATGCGTCTCAGCCAGCGATTGGGCTTAACTGAAGAGAAGGATAGAGACAAAATTGAACAGGATTTGATGAAAAAGTTTCCAAAAGAAAAATGGTTTGACCTTGCCAATTTGCTGATAGCTCATGGTCGCCGTATTTGCAAAGCACGCCAGCCTTTATGCCAGAAATGTGTATTGAAGGAAATATGCCCATACTATAAGAAAATAAATAGATGAATCTTTACTTCAACCTGCCGCCCTCTTTATGAATAAAAGTTTATCTTTCCCCCCTATTTCTGTTTCTAGGGTAGGCTTTATCTGTAATTTGCCCTCCTTTATTATGCCAATAAGCAATCCATTTTCATATTCCTGGATCAGTACATCCTTAACTTTTTTGCCTGCAAACCCTCTAGCTGTTGTTTCAACAATATCATATCCTTCCTTGCCTGTGGAAACATCTTCAAAAAACTTTACAACATGCTCCTCAAAAACAGCAGATGCCAAAAAGCGGCCTGCTAGTGCGTCGACAACTACAACAATATCTGCTCCTGCCGCCCTTGCCCTCCTTATATTTTCCATTGATGATATGCTGACAACTATTTTTGCCTCCGTTAAGTTGCGGGCTGCTAAAGTAGCTAAGATGGCATCGCTGTCCTCCTTCAATGCAATTATAACGCATCTTGCATCGCCTATATTTGCTTTCAGCAGAATGTCCTCCTTTTTTGGATTGCCTTTTATGAAATGGATTTCCCCTATTCTTGGATTGATATCAATTACATCATCAACGAGTGTAATTTCATATTTGTCAATTAATTCATCGATGGTTGCTTCTGCCGCGTCATTGTAGCCTAAAATGACCACATGATTTTTCTGCGTGGATTTTTTCAACCCCCTAAGCCTTGCTTGTTGCTCCTCAACTATTATGCCAGCCACAGAGCCAAAGACAAAGATGCCTATTAGCACAATTGGAAAAACCAGTATTTTCATTAATGGATGCGTAGGTGTTAAATCTCCATAGCCAACTGTGGATAAAGTTATTGCTATCCAGTAGAATGAGTCAAGCCAGCTTGCACCTTCGATATAATGAAATGCTATCATACCAATGACATAAAACGTGGAAAATAACGAGAGTGTTCTGAAGGCGGCGTTCAACAAAAACATCTGCCTTAACTTGCGGAGCATAAAATAATATGCATAATTTTATTTATTGTTTCTTATATTTTGAGCAAGAATGGGAATAGAGGAAGAGATAAGACGACTGGAGGAAGAGATAAAAAACACTCCTTACAATAAGGCTACTGAGCACCATATAGGCAGGCTGAAAGCTAAACTTGCAAAGCTTAAAGAAGAAGTTAAAAAAAGCAAGGCGCCAAAAGGGCACGGCTTCTTTGTTAAAAAAACAGGNGATGCAAGTGTAGCCATAATAGGGCCTCCTTCTGTTGGCAAATCAACTTTGCTGAATAAATTAACGAATGCAAGGAGTAAAGTCGGTGACTATGGTTTTACAACCACCCAAATCATTCCAGGGATGATGGAATATGGAGGTTGCAAAATACAGCTGCTTGACTTACCAGGCATAATTTATGGCGCCTCCGAGGGCAAAGGAAGGGGAAGAGAGATTATTGCAATGGCTAGGGCCGTTGATTTAATACTCATAATGGTGGATGTTTACACAATAGATGAAATCGAATACATAAAGAAAGAATTATGGAATGCAGGAATAAGAATAAATCAGAGGAAGCCAGATGTCATAATAAGGAAAAAAGATAGAGGAGGCATCAACATAGAGTTTGCAAAGAAGTGCAAGCTTAGTCATGAAACTGCAAAAGCAATATTGATGGAATATATGAGTAATGCAGATGTTGTAATAAGAGATGANATAACCGATGAGCAGCTTATAGATGCGATTTTGGGCAACAGAGCCTATCTGCCGGCAATGGTTACAGTGAATAAAATAGATGTTGAAAAAGTTAAGGTAAATACAGATATGGATGTTGTTTACATATCTGCCAAAAATGGATATGGTCTGGAAGAGCTAAAGAAAAAAATTTTTGAGAAACTCGAACTTGTAAGAGTGTATATGAGACCAGAGGGAAAAAAAATTGAGGATGAGCCAATGGTTCTGAAAAAGGGAGCGACAATAAAAGATGTCTGCCTTAAGCTGCACAGAGACTTTGTTAAGAACTTTAGATATGCTATAATAGATGGGCCTTCTGCTTCTTTTCCTGGTCAGAGAGTGGGCTTAACCCATGAAGTCAAGGATGGAGACATTATAACTATTGTTTCCCGCTAGTTTTTTCCTTTGCTTTCTCTTCTCTTATTTCGTCAATCATTTCATATGCATATCTTAAATGNGGAATAACTATGGAGCCTCCTACAATTAAAGCAACATCCATTGCCTCATATAATTCCTCGTTGGTATAACCGAGTTCGATACATCTGTCTAAATGATACAAAATGCAGTCGTTGCATCTCAGCACCATGGAAGC
>MTNE01000136.1 GCA_002011355.1 Thermoplasmatales archaeon JdFR-43
GAGTGACTCTTCCAACTTCCTTCTCCTCCATTATCCCCTCCTTTCTACCCCTTTACTACTCCTAGGGGTAAAAGTTTAGCTACTTTTCGCGAAAGACCTGCNCCTTCGCAAATCTCCACTACTCGGGAGACNTCTTTATAAGCAGCAGGTGCTTCTTCCGCCAAAAGNGCTAGNTGTCCTGCCATAACATAAATCCCCTTTCCCTCAAGCTCTCTTTTTAAGTTTTCTCCCCTAATTTTCCTCTTTGCCTCGCTTCTGCTCATCACCCTTCCTGCNCCGTGGCAAGTTGAAGCAAATGCTATTTTCTCTCCCTCTNTTGTTCCCACGAGAACATATGAAGCTGTGCCCATATCTCCAGGTATAATTACTGGCTGTCCCAGATGGCGATACTTTCTAGGCACCGAAGGATTATTGGGACCGAACGCGCGGGTTGCACCCTTTCGATGAACACAGAGCCTCTTTTTCTTCCCATCGACTTCATGAAACTCAACCTTAGCAATGTTGTGAGAGACATCGTAAACTAAATCAAGCCCTAAAGAGCGAGCGCTTTTTTGAAAAGCTTGTTCAAAAGATTCCCTCACCCAATGCCCTAAGATTTGACGATTGCAAAGAGCATAATTAACTGCGCAGGCCATAGCAGAAAAATAGCTCTTTCCCTCCGGTGAATCGAGAGGAGCACAGGCTAACTGTCTATCGGGAAGGGAAAAACCATACTTCCTCATCGCTTTATCCATCACTTTTAAGTAATCAGTGCAAATCTGATGTCCAAATCCACGCGAGCCAGAATGAACCATCACCACCAACTGACCTTTAAACAATCCAAATCCCTGAGCGGCCTTTTCATCGAAAATTTCTTCCACCTTTTGTATCTCCAAAAAGTGATTGCCTGCTCCCAAAGTACCCGGTTGGTCCCCTCCCCTCTCAAAAGCTCGGGAAGAAACTTTTGCAGGATCTGCTCCTTCCAGACAGCCACCGTCTTCTATGCGCTCTAAGTCCTCCGGCCATCCGTAACCATTCTTTACTGCCCACTTCGCTCCTTCCGTCATCAGCTTTTCTAGCTCTCGCTTCCGCGCTTTAATCTTGCCTCGGCTTCCCACACCCTTGGGAATATTCCGATTTAATGCCTGCATTACTCTCTCCAAATAAGGCCGCGCTTCCTCTACAGTGAGGTCTGTCCGCATAAGTCTTACCCCACAAGAGATGTCAAAACCAACTCCTCCCGGTGAAATCACTCCGCCCTCTTCTGGGTCAGTCGCTGCCACTCCTCCGATAGGAAATCCGTAACCCCAATGAATATCCGGCATAGCAAATGAGGCTCTTACTATCCCGGGCAAAAAAGCCACATTAGCAACCTGCTCCACTGCCCTATCCTCCTCCGCTTTCTTAAGCAGGTCTTCGTCCGCAAAGACTATTCCAGGAACTCTCATTCCTTTCTTGTACTCTTTTGGAATTTCGTAAGTGAAAGATGCTTTCTTTTCTATTTTCATTGTCTCCTCCTAAACATCACAAATAAACTGGGCTCTCCAACCATCCCCGCTCTTTTCTACCTTAAGAAGGTGATAAGTACACGCTTTTATATACTCCTTTAAGCTGTGCTTTTTTAAATCAATCTTTTCGCCCAGCGCTTTTGCGACCAATTTTCTCTCCGAAATCTCTTCTATTACGAATTTGGAAAAGGCCATTTCTTTACTTTCAAAATGATAGAGAAGCTCATTTATCCACTCAATCAACAGTGTTTCTAAATCTTCCGCTTCAACCTCCACTTTTACCTCTTTTTCTGGAGAGACGTCCTTTAAATCTACCATAAAATTAAAGACTGCTAAAGCTGCGTTTGCAAAGACTTCCTTTAAATCTTTACCCCAAGCAACAACCCCCATATCAGCCGTGTGATCTATGTATTCAAATTTTTTCATTCTAAACGCACCACAGATGAAACTGCGTCATCCGGCGAAAGATTTATAAGTCGGACCCCCTGCGCATACCGCCCCATGCGAGAAATCCCCTTCGCCTTTATTCTAATCACCTGACCGGACTGGGTAACTAAAACTACTTCCTCTTTTCCCTTGACCGTAATCGCCCCTGCCAGATGTCCCTTGTGAGGGGTGAAAGAGATGGCTTTTACTCCTTGGCCTCCTCTCCGCTGTTTGGGAAAGGCACTCCAAGGTGTCCTCTTTCCGTATCCCTTCTCTGTGACCAGCAACACATCACCCTCATCCACAACTACTGCTCCCACTACCGAATCCTCCTCCGAAACTAGGGAGATGCCCCTCACGCCTGAAGCTGCTCTACCCATCGGCCTAATCTCCTTTTCTGAAAAGCGAATAGATTTTCCTACGCGGGTAAAGAGAGCCATCTCTCTGCTTCCATCGGTGAGCCTTGCTTGGACCAACTCATCTCCTTCTCTCAAAATAAGAGCCACAATTCCTGTCGATCTAATGTTTTCATACTCCTTGAGAGAGGTTTTCTTCACTAAACCTTTCTTGGTGACAAAAAGTATATACTTTCCTTCCTCAAAATCCTTCACTGCAATAGCTGCCATTACCCTCTCTTCCGGTTTCAAAGGCAAGAGATTTACTATTGCTTGGCCTCGAGCTGTCCTTCCTGCCTCTGGAATTTGATGCACTTTGAGTCGATAAACTCTACCGCGATTGGTGAAGAAAAGAACGTGGCTATGAGTGGTGGCAATATAAACCTGGCTTACCCAGTCGCC
>MTNE01000112.1 GCA_002011355.1 Thermoplasmatales archaeon JdFR-43
GAAAATACTCAAGTCATATCAGCTCCAGAGTTAGTAATAACAAAAGAAGCTATTGATGCAAATGGCTATCCATTAGAACCAGGAGATAAAATACACTACATAATCAACATAACAAATGTAGGAGACAAAAACCATAAAGACAATGCAGGAAATGAGCTTACTGATTACATTCCTCAATACACTTCATATGAATCAGGTTCATTAAAGGCAAATAAAGGAACAGCATCATATGATTCAATCAATAAGAGAATAATATGGAATGGAATGGTTAATGTTACTGAAACAATTACAATCGAATTTAATGTAACTGTTGCATTTCCATTAGACAATGGAACAGTAATAGTCAATGATGCATTACTTTACTGGGACAGTGATGGCAATGATGTAAATGATGCAACAACGCATGCATATGCTAATTTAACAGTCATTTCTTCTCCATTACTCACTATAGAAAAAACTGATAGCAAAGACCCAGTTCATCCAGGAGAATTCCTTAATTACACAATAACAGTAGAAAACACAGGAAATGCAAATGCAACCAATGTTATTATCACAGAAACATATGATCCAAATGTTTCATTCATTTCATCTGATCCAACGCCTACAGTAGGCAATAATGAATGGCATATTGCATTGCTACAACCAGGACAAACATACACAATTGAAATTAAAGTACAAGTTCATAAGCCATTAGAGAACAACATTTTCTTGAATAATAGCGTAAATGTAACATGTGATGAAGGAGAGACAAATAAGACGCATGAAGAAACGTTAGTTACTGCTCCTGTGCTGGTTATAACAAAGGAAAGTATTCCAACTACAACAGAGCCTAACTCAACTTTGATGTATAGAATAAGAGTAAGAAATTATGGTTTAATAGAGGCGAATAATGTTGTGATAAAGGATGTATATGACAGCAGAGTTAATTTCATCTCATCAAACCCAATGCCTACAATAGGCAACAATGAATGGCATATTGGCGTGTTAGATGCAGGAGATAGTTTTGTTATAGAAGTATATGTTGAAGTGCCAGCGAGCGTTGAAAATGGCTCCACACTTGTAAATTATGCAAATGTTACATGCGAGGAAGGCAATTATGACGAGGCAATAGTATACACACCTGTTATTCCATCTCCTCCATACACATATAAGAAGTTTTATGGAAGAGTCATAAATGTTACAGTTTTGAGTGATGGAAGAGAATATGTTCTGCATTATATATTGACCAATACAACTATCGATTTAGTTGCTGTTGATAATGGATCAGGCGTGGCCAAAACATTTTACAGAATATTCAAATGGGATGATGGATGGAAAATACTATTCAACTGGCAGATATATGGAGTATGGAATCCTTATCCACCATACTATCCAATAAATCTTGCTGAGCTTGGAGAAATATACAATTTCACCCCATGTGGCAAGTATGAAATAGAATTTTACAGCATTGACAGAGCAGGAAATGTTGAAGAGATAAAATGGAATGATGTTTTTGTTGACTGCTTTGTTCCCTCATCATATATTACAGGCGTAGTTGTTAATAATAGAAGCGTTGATGTTTTTGCTGATGCAGAGGACGTTGGCATTGGAGTGGAGAAAGTTGCGTTATATTACANATANAGTCCNGANAATGTAACATGGGGTAACTGGACTTATTATGGTATATGCTATACCAATTACAGCTGGCATCTTAGCCTACTTCCAGATGGTTATTATGAATTTTACACTTTAGCTTATGATTTACTTGGTAATCATGAAATGATACCAAATGCAAGCACCAATGCAAAGGCAAGATGCATAATAAGCTATCCGTGGGACATAAATGTGGATGGAAGAGTGAATGTCATTGACTTATATTTTGTAATAACACACTGGATGGAAACACCAGCAGATGAAAACTGGAATCCGAAGGTGGATGTAAATGGTGATGGAGTAATAAATGTTGTAGACATAGTTGAAATAATAAATCACTGGACAGGATAGTTTGCAATCAATTTGCAATCAAAAATAATGTTTATATATCCCTTTCCCATTATTATCTCATGAGAGATGCCTACAAGCTTGTTGTCTCCCTTATTATTGGTATGCTTATTTCTACAAGTATGGCCGTCCTTAATATCTATGGAGAAGATGAAGAAGTTTTTCTCTATGGCTTAGGCTGTATTCCAGAGGAACTAGGTAACAGTACAGCAAATTTAAGTGTAAATTTTATGGCTCCTCCTTCATGGGACTGGCGAACCTATGGAATAATGACTCCTGTTAAGAATCAGGGAGCGTGTGGAGCTTGTGTAGCTTTTGCATGTAATGGTGCTTTTGAAGCGATAATAAAATGGAAAACTGGAGTAACAGTTGATTTATCAGAAGCGCATCTTTTCTTCTGCTCTGGAGGAACATGTGATGAAGGAATGTATGTTTCCACCGCTTTAAATTACATGCAAACAAATGGTGTTGCAGATGAAGATTGCTTCCCTTATGATGGCGCTTTATATGGAACAGATTTAGGATGTAATCCATGCTCGGACTGGCAGCAAAGAGCTTATAAAATAGATGGATGGGACTGGGTTTCAGGAGCTACAAATATAAAGAACGCTCTCGTTATTATGGGCCGCTGATAGTAACATATGCAGTTTATACAGATTTTGATGATTACTGGGCGAATCCAAGTGCATGGCCTGATCAGGTTTACTATCATTATTATGGAACATTAC
>MTNE01000118.1 GCA_002011355.1 Thermoplasmatales archaeon JdFR-43
TTTTCCTGGACAAATTTTCTTTCTATCGCCATGTTATTCTTCCTCCTTCTCAGCAATTATTATCTCCACATTTGTGGTGCGCTCATTCCAAGCAGTTGCTCTTCCGAAAGCACGAGGCATAAAACCACGTATAATACGCCCTTTATAGGTGGAAATATGGGCAATATACATATTCTCTGGATTCAATCCTTTATACTCAGCATTATTTTCAGCATTTTCTATAACTTTAAGTATAAGCTTGCAAGCCTTCTGCGGATAAGCTCCCGGCCCAATTCCCTTCTTATGGGCTCTCTCTGTATTATGGGTCCTATAAGGAATAGCACGCTTGAAATTAATCACATCTTCCAAGTATTTCTTTGCTTCCTTAACGCTCATGCCCTTTATAGCTCTAGCTATGTTTTCGCAGGCCTTTGGTGAGCAATGAAGCTCACGTCCATATGCCTTTGCAGTTTTTTCCGGGTCTAATTCTATTGAATACTTCATATCATCACTTCAACGGCAGATACTTTGAAGAGCGTGTAGCTCCTACACCTGGACCGCTATGCTTGACTTCTTTTCTTGTTAATGCAAACTCTCCAAGATAATGTCCTATCATTTCCGGCTTAATGACAACTGGCTGAAATTCTTTGCCATTATGAACGGCAATTGTATGACCAACAAATTCAGGCAATATAATCATATCCCTAAGATGAGTTCTTATTGGCTTACCTTTTTCTGTCTTTCTGATTTTTTCAAGCAGCCTATACTGGCGAGGTGTTAAACCACGCTTTAATGTTCTTCTTGCCCTCGCTGGCAGCAGCGGCAGCAATTCCTCTATACTCATCTTTGAAAGCTCTTCGAAAGTTAGGCCACGATATGTAAATTCTTTTTTGCTTGTAATTTCAATCTTCCTTCTTCTCTTACTCCTTTTTACCATTTCCTCACCTCTTACCTGTTCTACGGGCAGCTATAGAGCCAACTTTTCTGCCAGGAGGTGCTCCTCTTGCCACTGTCTTGGGCCTGCCAACATGCTGGTGACTGCCTCCTCCGTGAGGATGATCTACTGGATTCATGGCAACACCACTTGTAATTGGCCATAATTTTGCCCTTGCCCTTGTGGCATGGTATCTCTTTCCAGCTTTGACAAATGGCTTTTCATCCCTTCCTCCTCCCGCCGGCAAGCCAATGGTAGCCCTACAATCTGGCATGAATTTTTTATGCTTGCCTGAAGGAAGCTTAACTATGACCCCATCCTTTTCATGAGAAATAATGACTGCATATGTTCCTGCAGCCCTCACATATTTTCCTCCGTCTCCAGGTTCTCCCTCAATGTTAAAAACGGGAGCTCCCTGAGGAATAGAAGCAAGGGGTAAAACATTTCCAGGCTTTACTATGCTTTCCCTTGTGAATCTTACTTTCTCTCCAACCATCATTCCTTCATATGCAATTAATTTGGCTATCTGTCCATTCTCAAGCCTCACAATCGCCATTGGAGTGGTGGAGCCGGGATTATGAATTATATCCTCAACTACCCCTTCATATTCTCCAAGCTTTGGATAGCCTACCGGCCCCTTATGCTTGAATGAAGGGCTTGTGTATGGAGGGTTTCCGGAGCCGCGCCTTTGGTGTCTCAATCTCTTTCCCATTTTTACACCTCAGAATATACCTATTCTCATTCCTATATCCTCAGCTTTATATTCTGGAGTTAATTTAACTGTTGCGATTTTGCCCTTTTTTGTTATGCGGGTTGTAACCTTTTCAACCTTAACTTCAAATATTTTCTCTACTGCCTCCTTAATCATCTTCTTGTTGGCATCCATTTTAACCACAAATTGAAGAGTATTGTTTTTTTCAATCAGCATTAATGTTTTTTCTGTAACGTATGGGTGCTCTATTATATCATATGGATCCATATTTCTCACCTATTTTTTTCACAGCGTTTAAAGTATATAAAGTAAGTCTTCCAGCATGTCCGCCAGGAGCAAGATATTCAACATTTATTTCATCAGGTGTAATCACATCCACACCAGGTAAATTGCCAGCGGCTTTTTTAATATTTTCCACATTTGATGCAACGATGAGCAATGACTTTGGCTTTTTGTACTTTCTTCCTCTCATTTTACCCTTTCCTGCTCTTACATGCTTTCCTTCTTTAGCTCTTTCTATATCATCAATAAGCCCTAATTTTTTCAGCACTTTTAAAACATCCTTGGCTTTCTTCAACTTTTCAAACTTATTCTCCACAATGATAGGCAACTCGGCACTAAATTTATGGCCACGCTGTCTAACAAGCTCTTCATTGAGAGTAGCAGATAAGGCAGACAGCCTTGCTAACAACATTTCCTTCCTATTTATTTTTCTCNCCCATATTTTCTCAACTTTTGGAGGATGAGCTCTCCTGCCCTTAACAGTTCCAGGAGCCATTGCCGCTCTTCCACTAGGCAAGCGAGGTACTCTGGCCATTCCTCTTCCTGGCCCAAAGGACCATGCAACATAATGACCTGCATCTTTCTTTGCTCCATATGGCTGGCGACGGTTAGCACGCATTATATTAACTGCTTTTATTATCAAATCTGGTCTATATTCCANGCTGAAGCATGCAGGCAATTCAATTTCTTTTATAACTTTTCCAGTTAAACTATACACCTTTGCCATTTACACACCCTGCTTACTTGTAGTAGATATGTATGTTATTTCAGGCTTCTC
>MTNE01000169.1 GCA_002011355.1 Thermoplasmatales archaeon JdFR-43
AGATATAATAAAAAAAGCAATAAAGGAGTTAAAGGGAGAAATAGAAGAATTGCTTCAGCAGCTGGAGGAATAAAATTAATGGAGGAGGATATTGGCATAGAGGTTTTTATTACAAAATCAAAGGGAATAGGAGGAAAAATAAAAAAGGAACCAGAAGATTTTATTGTTGAAGAAGTGCCAATATACCCGCAACCATCAAATGGAAGATATGTTATAGCAAGAGTAATATCAAGAAATTGGGAAACAAATCGCCTTATAGAAAAACTTGCCTATAGTTTGAAAATATCTCCAAATTCAATAGGATACGCCGGTATAAAAGATAAAAGGGCAATTACAGTCCAATTAATGTCTTTTCCAGTTGATATCGAAAAATTAAAGAATATAAGCATACCTGATGTTGAAATAGAGATTCTATATAAATCCTCCAAGCCAGTTTATTCTGGAAAATTGATAGGCAACAGGTTTCACATTGTTATAAAAGATGTTGAAGGAAGCAAAGAAGATGTGGAAAGAATAATGAAGGAAATAGAGAAGCTGAAGCTCATTCCAAATTTCTTCGGGGTGCAGCGATTTGGCATCGCACGTCCCATTACCCATATCGTGGGAAAATATATTTTAAAAAATGATATGGAAAGGGCTGTTATGACTTATATAGCAAATCCAATAAAGGGCGAGGATGAGGAAAGCTATAAAGCAAGGAAATTTCTGGAAGAAACTAGAGATTTTGANGAAGCTTTAAAAATTTATCCAAAAAAATTGGTTTTTGAAAGAAGAATTATAGAGTATCTCTGCTCTCACCCTGGCGAATGGAAAAATGCTTTGATGAAGCTTCCAAAAAATCTTGTCAGGATTTTTTTGCATGCATATCAGTCATACCTTTTCAATAAAATTCTTTCATACAGGNTTAAAAAAGATTTGCCGATAAATGAAGCATTGGAAGGAGATATCATAATAATATGGGATAAGGAAATGGTTGTGCAGAGCTATGAGGGAATAAAGGTTAATAAGAATAATATTGATAAGATAAACAGACAAATTAAAAAACACAAATGTTTTCCATCTGCCGCCATAGTTGGCTATGATTTATTGAAAGCAGAAGGAATAATGGGAGATATAGAAAAAAAGGTTATGAAGGAGGAAGGCATTACAGAGGACGAGTTTAAAATGCCTCATATACCAGAACTTGCATGCCGGGGAATGAGAAGGATAATTTCTGTTCCAGTCAAGAATCTTAAATGGCAATTCGATGGTAAAAATCTGCATTTGCAATTTTTCCTGCCCAAAGGCTGCTATGCAACTTCTCTGCTAAGGGAAATAATGAAGGCAGATATTTTCAGTTATTAAAATGATAAACTTCATACTTTATTTCTTCCAGAGCATTAACATTATGTTCTTCTATTTTGGAGATAGCATATCTTATTTCTTTGTCTTCTCCCACCAGTACAACATTTAACCCCTTCTGAACAATTTCTAAGGCAGTTTGAATAGGGCAAAATTCAAAATCATATTTTACTTTTATTTTCTCCAGCGATGCCTTTCCAACAACATCAATTATGCCTATTTTATCAGCCTTTATTTTTTCCAGCGCTTTCTTTAACTTTTCCAGATTTGCTTTTTTGCTGCCCCCCTCTGTTATTGAGGGGAGAGAAAAGAGAAATATTTTTCCAAAAGAAAGTTCAATGATTCCTCTAACGCTTTTAATTGCAACATCCTCGCCTTTCTTTGCATTTTCTACCGCTATGGCTGTGGCAGAGGTGCGCCTGTTTTTATAGGCATATAGATATCCATTCTCCATCAAAAGATATACTTTCTCTCCTTTCTTTATATCTTCTCCAGCAATCGCAGCACAGCATTGTATGATATTTAGCTTCCTTTTTCTTTCTTCGAGATATTTATCAAGNTGCTCCAGATAGGAAAAAAGGGCTTCTATTCCCCTAACTGTTGCTTTATATCTTCCTTCTACAACCTCAATGAGTCCGTCTTCCTTCATCTTTTTCATATATTCATATACTCCNTGTTTTGTTATGCCAATTTTCTCTGCAATCTGGTTTAAGTTGTAGTATTCTCCTGTTGCAACTTCTAGAAGAATCATATATCTTTTNGGCAAGAGCTCATCCATCTAATTTTAATCAGTTTCCAATATAAAATATATATTGTTGAATTGGAAGAAAGAAAATTTTTGCACTCTCTTCTCATTTAATACGGTTTTGGTGCTGCTGAACTGCTGGTGTTGCTGCACATCTTCTTATGCTTTCACGCTTTTAACATCCATCGAAATACATAAATAATCAAAACAAATTTTAGAAGCGATTTGTATGAAAAGGGCAGCAGTAGGATTGTTGGCAGTGGTATTAATTGCTTTTATTAATGTAGAGGCAGTGAGTTTGCATGCAGATTTTTACTGGAGCCCGGAAACTCCAACTGATCTGGAAGAAGTGCAATTTTATGACAACTCCACAGGAGANATTATTGCATGGATATGGTATTTCGGCGACGGAAAAAGCAGCACGGAGCAAAACCCCACTCATAGATATGAAGATAATGGGACATATACTGTAAGGCTTGTTATTATTGATAAATTTGGAAATACAGATTATGTGGAGAAGCAAATAACTATTTTGAATGTTCCTCCTGTTGCAGATGCTGGGGAGGATATAATATC
>MTNE01000007.1 GCA_002011355.1 Thermoplasmatales archaeon JdFR-43
AATAACCTTGCGCAGCATGGTAAATAAATGAGATATTAATATTTAAGTATTTCATGTATTATCTTTATGCTAAGCTATTCAAAACTCCGTAATATTGAACAGAGAGAAAAGGCATCCCCTTTTTTAACAGACATAGGCCCAGATTTTTACAAGCAGGCAATTCAGCATATAAAGGAGCTTGAAGAAAGAGTAGAGGAGGAAAAAATAAAAAATCCTGCATCCAAAAAACTTGTTCTGCTTGCAGATGAGTTAAGAAATACTAAGAGAGTATGGGAAAATATATTTGAGAGAAGAGAAAAAAAGATTGTATTGGCTGCTCTATCAGCAGTAAGAGGTGGCAGGGCAATACCNGAAAATTTAACTAGAGAAGAAAANGTATTTTATGATGCACTGGTAAGCCTATTAAAAGAGCACAGAAAAAGAATTTTTGAGAGCCAAGAGAAAGAATTTGTAATAGTTAGAATTACAGAGGATATTCCTCAATTCGTAGGAAGNGATATGAANAAATATAGCTTAAAAAAGGAGGATGTTATTTCTCTGCCTCCAGATGTTGCAAAAGTTCTTTTAGCCAGAGGAGCAGCAGAGGAAATTAAAGCAGATTTTTGATTTCTTCNAGCAGCTTTGATAATATCTCTCCTGCTTTGCCTCTCAGTCTATAATCTGCAATATGGCTTATCATTGTATCTTCTCTATTTATTTCAACAATAGTTGCTCCTTTTCTTTTTGCTATTAAAGGAAGTTCAGCAGCTGGATAAACAACGCAGGATGTTCCTATTACAAGCATTAAATCACATCTATTTGCAATGTCAAATGCTTTTATTAATGCATCTCTTGGAATTGCTTCACCAAAGAAAATTATATCTGGTTTGACTATTCCTTCACATCTGCACTTTGGAGGTAATTCTTTCAGATTTATTTCATCTATGCTATATTTTGCTCCGCATTTCATGCATGTAAGCCTATTAAAATTTCCATGAAATTCAATTACATTTTTACTCCCCGCCTTTTGATGCAGATTATCTATATTCTGTGTTATCACTGCCTTTAATATGCCTTCCTTTTCCAGTTCAGCCAGAGCATAATGGGCAGGATTTGGCTCTACATCTTTAAAAGTCAATAACATTTCTGCCAGCATTTTCCATACTTTAGCTGGATTTGCCATAAAATTTTCTATGTAACCATATTCATTTATGTCGTATTTGCTCCATAACCCATTTTTGCTTCTAAAATCTGGAATACCTGATTCTGTTGAAATTCCTGCTCCTGTTAAAGCGATTGCAAATTTTGCCTCCTTTATTTTTTCTGCAACCTCTCTCATGTTCCTTCCTTCCAGCTTTTCATGTATTTTATCTGCTCCCTCGTAAGTTTATCTATTCTTATACCCATTGTCTTTAATTTTCTTTTTGCTACTTCTCTGTCTATCTCCTCTGGCACTCCATAAACTTTGTTCTGTAATTTGCCTTTATTCTCAACAAGCCATTTTACAGCTAATGCCTGATTGGCAAATGACATATCCATCACATCTGGAGGATGCCCTTCGGCTGCAGCCAGATTCACAAGCCTCCCCTCTGCCAGCAGATAAATTTTTCTCCCATCTTGCAGCGTGTATTGAGTTACATTTTCTCTTATTTCTTCCTTGCCAACTGCATTCTCTTCAAGCCACTCAACATTTATTTCATTATCAAAATGGCCTGAATTAGCAAGTACAGCGCCATCTTTCATTCTTTTGATTGCATCGCCATCTATAACATGCTTATTACCTGTTACAGTAACAAAAATATCTCCTATTTTGGCAGCTTCCTTCATAGGCATTACCTGAAATCCATCCATGGCAGCCTCTAAAGCTTTAATTTCATCTACTTCGCACACTATAACCTTTGCCCCCATTCCACGAGCTCTATTTGCCAAGCCTTTTCCACACCATCCATAGCCAGCAACAACAAAATTTTTGCCAGCAAGTAATAGAGAAGTCGCTCTCAATATTCCATCTATTGTTGACTGGCCTGTTCCATATCTATTGTCAAAGAAGTGCTTTGTCATTGCATCATTTACCGCTATGATAGGATAGCGAAGTATACCTTCCTTTTCCATCACTCGCTGCCTGTTAACACCTGTTGTTGTTTCTTCTGTGCCNCCTATAACATATTTAAGCAANTNTTTTTGCTTTGTATGCAATGTAGTTATTAAATCTCCTCCATCATCCATTGTAATATGAGGCTTTATTTTCAGGATTTGCTCAATGCACCAGTAATATTCCTTATTATTCCCGCGCCATGCATACACAGCTATACCCTTTTTTGCGAGATATGCAGCTACGCTATCATTTGTTGAAAGAGGGTTAGACCCTGCTAAAGCAACTTTAGCTCCCCCTGCCTTTAAAGTTTTTATTAATACAGCTGTTTCCTTTGTCACATGAAGACATGCAGCTATTCTTACTCCTTTCAATGGCTTTTTCTTCTCAAAATCCTTTCTTATATCCATTAAAACTGGCATATGCTGCTCAGCCCATCTTACAAGTTTTTCTCCTTCATCAGCCAACTTTATGTCCTTCACTTTATATTCCATGGATGAAAAACAGAATCAAGTTTAAATTATTTTGTTGTTAGATATTACAAAAGGTAATGACAAGATGCTGCAACATTTTGCTTCTGTTAATTA
>MTNE01000008.1 GCA_002011355.1 Thermoplasmatales archaeon JdFR-43
ACAAAAATAGGCATTTTGCCAAATGTTATATTTAAGGAAGGAAGCATAGGCGTTGCATCTCGTTCTGGCACGCTAACATATGAAATTGTAAACGCATTAAGTGAGGCAGGCTTTGGACAATCGACATGTGTTGGCTTAGGAGGAGATCCAATCATAGGCTCGACTTTTATAGATGCATTGAAAGCATTTGAAAAAGATCCGCAAACAGAAGCCATTGTCCTAGTTGGCGAGATAGGAGGAACAGCTGAAGAAGAAGCGGCAGAATATATAGCTGCCAATGTAACAAAGCCAGTATATGCATATATAGCGGGAAGGACAGCCCCTCCAGGCAAGAGAATGGGACATGCTGGTGCCATTATAAGCGGTGGAAAAGGAACAGCAGAATCAAAAATAAAGGCTTTTGAAAGAGCAGGCGTAAAAGTGGCTAAATTCCCTCATGAAATAGCGGAGCTTATTAAAAATGATAAGAGAATTTAAAGGAAAAAAGCCGGTAGTAAGTGATAGAGCATTCATAGATGAATCAGCTATAATTATTGGAAATGTTATTGTTGAAGAAAATGCGAATATATGGCCTCATGCCGTTATAAGAGCTAATGACGATAAAATTATAATAAAGGAAGGGGCTGCCATACTTGATAAAGCTTTTGTTGAAGCACCGAAAAAAGTTGTTATCGGCAAAGGAAGTATAATATCTCATGGAGCTATAATTCATGGCTCAATTATTGAAGAAAATGTGCTTGTTGGCATAGGGGCAATTGTTCTGGAAGTAAATGTTGGCAAAAATAGCATTGTTGCTGCTGGAGCTGTTGTTACAAAGGATGTTGAAGAGGGCAGCATGGTTGCTGGTGTGCCTGCAAAGAAAATAAGAGATGTGAGCAAAGAAGAAATAGAGAAAACGAAAGCCATGGCAAAGCAGCTTATGGAAAAGGCAAAATATCTGAAAAAAGAGTATTAAANGAGGAATCATCACGCCCATTCTGTGTATCCAATGCGAACTTTCTTTGCGTATCCTACAAAAACGTCCAAGCAGAATGGATATCCTTTAGGATAAACTATGATGGGAATCTGCATCCACAAGCCTGCAAAATCTCTTATTTCCAGAATATCAAAATAAGCGAATTCATTTAAATGCCCTGCCTCCCAGCTCCCATTTTTTCCAATCGTCGCCACATATCCTACGTTTAAACCCATTGCAAAGATTGAAGGGGTGTAANGGAATGATATCCCGGGGATGTTATTAATAATCAGCGCGTAAGCTATGAGTATTGTCATAAATGCCACATCTGTCATACGCATAAAATGTTCTAATAACCACACTATTTTTCAGAAAAGTGCATCCTCATAGCTGTTGAAATCTGCAATATATCCTATTCCATAAACAAGACAATCATGATTTACTTTTTCCCATTCATCCACATTGTGTGGTTCATCAGTTTTTTCGATAGAACTTTCACTTGTACATGCGGCGGAATGAGCCCCCAGGAGAAAAAAGGAAATTATGATGAGGAGCGAAATCGCCCTTTTCATCATAACTAAATTTATCTGCTATATTTAAATTTGAGGAGGATTAAAGCATTCCAAAACTTTTAAAAAATTTTATTAAGAGGTTGTGATTCTCCTCTTATGATTAAAGTAAGCAAGGGGTTACTTTCTTTCTTGTCCGGTCTCGGCTTCATGGGGCTTGGATTTTACATAGTATTTTTTGGATTTATTGATATGGATTATAAGATTATTGGCAATTATATTCTCCTTTTCTCGATTTTAACAGCCATTCTGGCATGTATTGTTGTTTACTTTTTGGCAGTTGCTTTTAGATTTACCCAAACAAGATTACAGATAGATACCACAATAGGTGGATTTATTGGAGGAATATTGACAATGGTTGCAATAATACTCATGATTCTTTCTTTCAGAGCAGAGAGCCTGGGCTTAATGAAAGGGCTTGGCTTAGCAGATAAAATCCATCCTCTTGTAACATTTTTCCTTGCCGCAGCATGCACCATGTTACTTATATGGCCTGAAGAGAATAAGGAAGAGAGATGGTAGTCGTTGTTTACAGATATGGGCACAGAATAGCGAGAGATAAGAGGATAACTACGCATGTTGCATTAGTGGCAAGGGCTTTTGGGGCAGATGGTATAATCATTGATACCAAAGACGAGGGGGTTGAACAGAGTGTTAAGAAAGTAGTTGAAAAGTTTGGTGGCGATTTTTTTATCGAGAGTGGCATAGATTGGAAGAAGTATGTTAAAAAATGGAATGGAAAGATAGTGCATTTGACAATGTATGGGGAAAGAGTGGATAAAGTTATAGATGAAATTAAGAAATGCAAAGATTTGCTTGTAATAGTGGGGGCAGAAAAAGTGCCACCAGAATTTTATGAAATTGCTGATTACAATGTTGCCATAGGAAATCAGCCTCATTCTGAAGTAGCTGCTTTAGCTATATTCATGCATTTTCTTACGGAAGGCAGATGGATTGAAAAAGAGTTTGATGGAATCGTAAAAATTGTGCCGAGCAAAAAAGGAAAGAATGTTAAATACAATTATGAAAAAATTCTACAGAGAGAAGGATGCAGCAGAGCAGTTATAGAACACTGCAAAAAGGTGAAAAAACTTGCAATGGAGATTGCAAAAA
>MTNE01000126.1 GCA_002011355.1 Thermoplasmatales archaeon JdFR-43
TTGCGGAGGATAATCAGCATATCTGTACATTTTCATCTCTTGGCCATTTAGAATGACATAAACATCTCTTATCCTGTAAAAAGTCGGCGAAACAAAGGCGTATACAACAACATTACTTTCATTTGTTGGCGTATCTGGCTCATAATATATTTCCTCAATGAGTGGCCTGGTTTTATTACCAGCAACAACAAAACCTATTTTTACCATACTTTTCAGCCCAGCAATATCTTCAGCCACAATTTTTAGCTCATAATCTCCTGGAGAAAGTTGCATTGAAATGCTGAAATTCTGCTGCAGTTCAATTTTATTTTCATTTATATATGCAACAATGCTTTTTATTTCTGAATTATCTTCTGCACTCCCCTCTATTTTTACATTTCCATCAAATATTTCTCCCTCCTTAGGCTTCCTTATAATCATTGAAGGCGGGGAGAAATCAACCACCTCTACCTCATATTTTTTAGTGAATTCGCCACATTTCGCAACTATCGTATGATTACCAAGTGAAGCATTCCATTTTATTTCAAAATAGCCATTCACATTCCATTTGCTGCCATCTACTTCAACTTCTGCCTGCTTTGTAGCATATCCTTTTATTTTCACCATTCCTGCATTCGCCATTGCCTTTCCATAATCGCTACATGGAGAAATAATATGAATGTAGTCTCCTTCCCCATATGCATCTAATGCTACAACCAGTTTTACATCGGTTCTTTTTGCAGTGTTGTTGAAAATAATATAAACTTCATCATCTGTATAAAATTCTATGCTACCATTTGCTGCATATCTGTATTCATAACAGTCAAATTTCTCCCCTCTCCTATACTTCTCAAAGTTTTCCTTATCCACTATGAAAAAGTTTATTTTTGCATTTGTGGGATGCATTGCATATTTCCAGTCCCATGGGTTGCGTTGCTTTTGATAACCGTGGCATCTGAAATTAATGGCGAATCGATATTTTCCGCTGTTTTGGGAAGGCAAAACATTTTCATTCAGTTTCTGTCGCAAATCTGGCAGAATAAATCTTATTCTCATCTCCTTTGTTTTATTTGTTAAAATTATCGGCTTATAACGAATGGCATTGCTTTTACCCACGCTATAAGGGCCGAAGTAAAAGAACTCGTCTTTATCAACCACAATAAGATAGCTATGGCCAAAACCAAGATTGAAACTGCACACCCCATCTACATTGGTATAATTCCATATACTCGGCAAAATCCATGGAATGAATCCAGGTACTCTCTCATGATAAAACTTTTTCATTTCATCATATCTCTCTTGCCATTTCTGACGAATATCTTCAGGCAATTTCTGCCAGAGTTTATCCACATATTTTGCCCAGAGTTTGTCTTTAAAATTGTTTGCTTTCCATGAACCAAATATCATGACCCTTGCCCCATCAACTGGATTTCCAAAAGCATCCTTTACTTCAACAACAATCTTTGTTCTATCCTTTGGCTTTATATATTTCGGTGTAACATCATATATGCTACTATCCCCGTTCCATGCGAAAAGGGCAGAGATTATTTTTCCCCACCTATAACGATATTCACTGTAATTGGCAACGCATCCTCCGCCATCAGCCCACCAGTTATCGCACTGGTGCCAGCCTCTTTCCCAGAATTCGCGCCACACATGGTCTTCACCCAGATCATTTATACCCACACTCGGAATTAAAGCTGTTCTTTGGGCTGCAACAGCAATCTGTTGCAATTCGCCGCAAAATCCATTGTGCTCATGAGCTATCACATTTGGCTGCCCTGGACGATCGCCTGTAGCAAGCTGATTTACAGTTTTTCCAATCCAGTAGTTTATGGCTTCAATGGCTGTAGGATGATTTTCCATGCTCCATTTCCACGTTCTGTGGCTTGGAGGATAATAAGTTTGATTGTCCCACAAATATTTGATGCCATGTAGCTTTTCCAAAAGCAGGGGATAACCGATGTCATTGTGATAGAATAAATATTCCCGCCAGAACTTGTCATAAACATATTCTGCGTCTTCAAATGTAATGCGGGGAGAAACGACATACCAGTAATATATGTTCATTGGGCATACAACTTCTATTTCCTCCCCATTATCCAGCGTTGTATATTTGATGGTGGAAGAGCCATTCTCAAAATCGATGACATCCACATAATCCAAATATTCATCATTTTTGTAAATGAAATAAGCATTGTCATATAGCAATTCAGGGGAAGGCATTCCATTTATTGGGCATGTGGCTATGCAGAAGGCAATTTCATCTGCATATTTGCTGCTTGAGTTTATAAGCAGCTCTGCATATTCATCGCTTAAGTTTTCAAATTGCCTCGCCAGCCTCCATCTTATCCATTCTGGGGCTTTGGCTAAAGCAATCTTTTCCTTATAACTTAAATTGAGTGCCTGTTCCTTAAATTCTATTCCATTACCAGGGCTAAAATGAATATAGTAATCGTCTCCTGCTCTCACATAAGCAACTTTTTCAAAATGCCCTATAAAATTGCTTGATCCCCCCAACTCATTCAAATCCAAATCATTTCTTATTCCGTATGATGGAATAATCAGGATTACAAAAATCAACGCCGCAAGCCACACCTTCATGATTTAAAATAAAAAAGGAGTTTATAATTTTGGTGGGGAGGAAAAGAA
>MTNE01000142.1 GCA_002011355.1 Thermoplasmatales archaeon JdFR-43
CCGCAGCATTTTGTATCTTTTTTATTGAAATATGCTTCCTTCAGAACAATACCGGTATTTCTTAAAACCTCTCTCGGCTCTTTTTCTATGCCCAGCTTTCTTGCAAGGGTGCACGGATCATGATAAACACACTCTTTTTCTACGCTTCCCACTTCTATTTTTCTATTTTGAATAATGTCAAATAGATATTCCGAAGAGTGCATTATTTTTGCTTTAATTTTGAAACCAAATTGAGGATAAATCTGTTTGAATACATAAGTGCACGTTGGGCAGCTGCATATCATGACTTTGCATTCACTCTCTTTTATTTTCTCAACATTATGCTTCGCAAATTCTTTAAATTCATTGATAAAGCCAAGATTATGCAGTGGAGCGCCACAACACCACTCTCCCTCCATTACAGCATATTCTTCTCCTGCCATATCAAAAATTTTTATCATCGCTTCTCCAATCTCCTTTCTTTTTGATTGTACAACACATCCCATGAAGTAAAGGGTTTCTCCTTTTTCCTCCCCTCTGGCTTCAAAACTTTTTTCATCCATTATATGATCTTTCTCCAGCTTTTCTTTAATTTCTAGAATTTTCTCTGGAGTTTTATTTTCCTCAACAATATCTGCTCTTACTCCTTTCAGTATATCTCCGACAGAAAAATCAAAGGGACACCACTGTCTACAGGCATCGCAGCTACAGCATTTATACATTAATTCAAAGGAATCTTCGCTGCCTATCAATCCCTTTTCTATAAAATAGGCGATGCGCATTTTTGCAGATGGTGACAAAGCTTCATTTTTTCCTGCTTCCAGAACAGGACAATCAAATTTACACATATTCGGACAGAGAGAGCATTTTATGATAGCATCCATATCTGCATTTGTTTTTTTCTCTGGCAGGTATTCTTTTTCTCCTGCCAGAAATTTCTTCATTGCCCTTAACTTAACTGAAAGAGGTGTTTTTGAAAGGGCATCCATCACCCAGGCATATTTCTTAGTTTTCTCCATTTTCTCCCACCAGCTTTCCAGGATTCATAATATTATTGTTGTCAATGGCAGCTTTTATTTTCCTCAACATTTTAATTCTTCCCCCCATTTCCTTCTTCAGCCACTCAGCCCTTATCAGCCCGATTCCATGATGATGACTTATGCTTCCACCATTATTCAAACAAGCACTCATCATTTCATCCCATACTTTTTTGTAAAATTCATATGGCTCAACATTTTTTGGAGGTATACCACCAAATGTAAAATAAAAACATACTCCTTGCGGATAAAAGTGAGAAGCATGGGCAGAAGCAACAACAATGCCTTCAACTTTTCGCATGGCATCTATAACATTCCTGTATAAATCCAAAGCATCCTTCCATTTTACCGCCATCTCCACAGTATCAAAAATGAAGCCTTTTGGCAGGAACTCTGAAGCTTCTTTAACATTGAACCTAGTATTCAACCAGTGAATCACAGGCTCTTCTCCACATTCTATGCCTCCTTCTTTTTTGCAAGTTTCCGTTGCTACTTTCTTTTCAAGCTCAACCAACTCCTTATCCCCTTCCATCAATAAAATCAGCATACATTTTTTCTTTGCCTCCTTTACTTCATAAAAATGACGGAGTGTTTCATTTTCGTCATAAATTCTCGCTACAGCAGGATAAACATTTTTTCTCAGTATAAGCCTCACTGCCTGTAAAGCATTGGAAATNTCATCGAAAACAAANGAAAGCATGGCTCTTTCCTCCGGATATGGCCATATTTTTAATGTTGCCTCTGTGATTATCCCAAATATCCCTTCAGAACCTAAAAGCAGGCGNTCNACTTCCGGNCCTGTNGAAGAACGTGGGATGTCCTTTGATTTTATAATTGTTCCATCTGCAAGAACTGCCTGCAATGCCACAACCATATCCTCTATTTTCCCGTACTTAGTGGAAAATTGACCTGCTGCCTTGCACGCAAGCCATCCTCCGAGACACGAGCAATATAATGACTGAGGAATATGGCCTAGGGTATAGCCGCGCCTGTTCAACTCTCTTTCAAGCACCATGCCATTTATACCTGTTTGTACAGTAACCATTAAACTTTCATCATCTATTTCTAAAATGCGGTCCATCTTCTTCATATCAATTATTATACCTCCCCTAACAGGAATAGCAGCGCCAACAACGCCGGAGCCGCCTCCATATGGAATAACTGGAATGTTTTCCCTGTTTGCAATCTTTATTATCTCTGCTATCTGCTCAACATTTTCTGGCCATACAATACAATCTGGTATTCCTGCAAGTTTACCATCTAAAAACCATCTCGAGGCAATAGGCCAGTAATCTCTGGAATAAATTATTTTATCTGACTCCTTATCGGATACGCCATCAGGCACAATAGAATGAAGTTCCTCTATAATTTTTTTGCTAAACCTGCTATCTCCTTTATAAACAACATCATAGGGCATTTCTATATAAATGTATGTTGATATAAAAATTGTTTGACTACTTATCAATGAGTCTTGCTTTTTTTATTTCATAAATTCCTCTGCTGCCATCCCATGTTTTAGTTGCTTCCTCTACCTCTATTCTTTTTTTGTACAGCGGGCAGTCAATAACGAAGGTTTCATATTCTCCACCCTCTCCAGCAACATTTATTCCATAC
>MTNE01000167.1 GCA_002011355.1 Thermoplasmatales archaeon JdFR-43
TCATAAGCAGAAATTTTAAGACCATTGATGCCAAAGGAAGGATGAGGGGAATAAACAATGAGCCTCTCCTCCGCCATTGGATGATGTTTTAAACCTTTTCCACCATTTCCTTCATAATATTCTCCATGGGGATCAATAATGAGGATGCCATATTTCCCTATTTTCATTGCAGATGCAGCAAAAACACGCATTAGATTGCTTTTTCCCATACCTGTAGTTGCAAATATGCCAATATGATATGGAAGCAACTCACCCTTCACACCAACTTTAACATCTATTGCTCTCTCTCCGCTTCTCAACCTCCCTATTTCTATATCTCCCACATATTTTTCAAGAAATTTATAATCTTCCTTGCCTGCTCTCCTCACAGCACAGAAATGGGATGGTAATGTTTTGGGCTTATAAAATTTCCCATTTTTTACATAGCCGAGAGGCTTACAAATGCATATTTTGAAAAGCCTTCTCTCTTTCTCTCTCAAATCATATTTTTCATTTTTCTCATCTAACAGCAACATATCGCCAGCAGTTTTTATTCCCCATTTTTCTGCCCCTTCCTGTCCATATTGAATGTCCACCACTCTCAAAAAAAACAATGCCTTCTTTTCCTCATCATCTGCTACCAGTATCTCTCCAATTTTTATATCTTCTCTGTAACTTTGCCTGAAAATTATTTCCCCTATACTTTTTCCTATTATTCTTCCTATCATATTACCCCTCTAAATATTCGTGATAATCATAAAATAAATCTTCCAGCTCTTCCATACTCATTCCTTTTTGTATTGCATTATGAAGTAAAGAATATTTCAGATATTCTGCGTCTTCTCTACCAATTTTGACGAGTTTATGAACTTCTGCCAGTGCATATGGATAGCCAATGCAGCTGACATCATTACAGAATGCTGCTATCTCTGCAAAGATCTCTTCAACATCATTTCCAAAGTAATCCACTCTAAAAGCAAATCTCGAATATGGATGGAATTTTACAGCATAGATGCCATCATCTATCTCATAATACCAGCATTTATCTGGCATGATTTTATCTCCAAATTTTTTTATTAAAAATAGCAATGGAATATTTCCGTCTTTCAATCCACTTTTTTTGCTTATACCAACAATGCCCTCTCTCTTTTCCTTAAGGCATCCATCCATTAAAACTAAGCCTGACAATTTCTCTGCTATAGCAATTTCCTCCGCCTCTCTCCTTTCATCGTTGACAGCATCTGCATTTTCCTCGAATATAAAATCTATTTTTATTTCCTCTATACCTCTCTCCAGTATTTTTCTCTCATTTGCAAAAACATAGCCAGTGCGGCGGGCGTATACAGAAAAAGAATATGCATCAAAAAGTTTTACAGAACCACCATCTATGGCATATACTTCTCCTTTTTCCCTTCTGTCAAACTCTACAAAATCATCTTTTTCAAACTCAACCTTTTCCTGTGTAATTTTCCTAAGATAATCTACCGCCTCCTCAATGCCCATCAATTTGTAATANTCANTGCTTTAAATTAATTCTCCATTANGTATTCNACAATTACTTTNCCCTTATTGTCAACAAGGCGGCGCATTTTGCCCTTGCCATATATCTTTAAACTTTCTCCAAAGTTGTCTATATGCACCCATCCCCTCATGGTGATTAAAAGAATTTCTTTTTATAAAATTTTCCTTTTATCTCGATTTTACTTTTCCCTTTTTTCTCCCCATAAAATTTTGTGAAGCTGCATAGAAAGGCGGGCATCTATGTCATCTTCCAGAATCCATTCTGCAAGCTTTGCTGCATCCAATTTTTTCCAGACAGGCTGCATTATGATATGGCAGCGCGGCTTATATTTTTCAATTATTTCTTTTGCACAGTTATAATCTTCTTTATTCTCAATAACAAATTTCAATTCATCTTGGTTGCGAAGCAATTTAATATTGCCCATTCTCATTTTATTATACATCCCTGAAGATGGCAGTTTGACATCCATTTTTATAACAACCTTCCTTTTCACAAGTTTACTTATTTCAATGGAACCATTTGTTTCGATACTTACTTCATATTTTTCCTTTAAAAGCAAATCAATTAAATCATACACATTTTCCTGAAGCAATGGTTCCCCACCTGTTATGCATATGCGCTTGCATTTCCATTCTTTAATCTTTTTTAAAATATCCTCTGCTGCCCATTCCATTCCTTCATAATATGCATATTTAGTATCACAATAACTGCATCGCAAGTTACAACCTGTTAGACGGATGAATATTGTTGGCAGTCCAGCATCTACACCTTCTCCCTGAATGGAATAAAAAATTTCATTTACTATAATCTTAATATTCTTCATAAACATAAGTTATCATTCCATTCTCTCCATTTATCTTTCCTTCAAAAGGTATGAAAGGAGGGGATAGGACAATGAGGCGGTAACCAAAAGAATAATCCTTTACCATCTTACTCAGTCCTCTTATAAGACATGCTCCCCTCGGAGTATTTCCTATGATAATTTCCTTCTCCTTGCTATTTCCTTCCCATATGTCAAACAAAGTATCTGGATAATAATTTTCAACAAATGATACCTGGAAGGAGAAGTTTGTTTTTTCAAAATCTATTCTCTTCTCAAAAATCTTTTCAGCATCTGCAACACT
>MTNE01000102.1 GCA_002011355.1 Thermoplasmatales archaeon JdFR-43
CCCAGTATATAAAAGCTGGAGAAGGAACTGTAAGAGAATTATTTGAATTTAACAAAAAGAGGTTCCACATGCTCTATGATAAAGAAGTTTTGCTGCCATTGGGCATAAAGGATTTGTTTGATAGAGAGTTGAGCAGTTTATCTGGAGGTGAGTTGCAAACTGTAGCTGTTGCTTTTTGCTTAAGTATGGAAGCAGATATTTATCTCATAGATGAGCCATCCGCCTATTTGGACGCAAAGCAAAGGATGAAAATAGCAAAGGTAATAAAAAGAATAATGGAAAAGGAGGCGAAGGCAGCTTTAGTTGTAGAACATGATGTCTATTTTATAGATATGGTCAGCCAGGCATTGATGGTTTTTTCTGGAGAACCAGGAAAAAAGGGCATAGGAAGAGGACCATTTAGCCTGAGAGAAGGAATGAATCTTTTCCTCAGGGATTTAGGCATTACATTTAGAAGAGATGAGGATACAAATAGGCCAAGAGTAAATAAAATTGGTTCCACTTTAGATAGACAGCAGAAATCAATAGGAGAATACTATTACGAGTTGTAAAACTATTCTGCCTTTGGAAGATAAATATCAAAAATTGTTCCCTGTTCATTGGCATCTCTCACTTCTATATACCCCCCATAACCCTCAACAAGCTTTTTGACAAGGTATAGTCCTAAACCACTTCCTGGACTACCTTTCCTTTTAACTCTTGGATCAAAAATTTTCTCTTTAATTTCCGAAGGAATTCCCTCTCCATCATCCTCTATTGAAATTTTATAAAATGCTTTTCCGCCTTTTTCTATCTCCTCTCCAGAAATGGCTATTGTCTTGCAATTTGAATGAATGATTGCATTTTGAATAATATTGGAGAATACATTTTCAATAAGGGAGTCCGCCTTTATGATTCCTTCAATAGGAGTATATTCTATTTTTATGCCTTTCTTCTTTGCTTCTTCCTCGAANTCATGGATAACCTTGGATAAAATTTCGTGTAACTCCATATATCTCAAAGATTTTTGGGTGCCTGCCTCTCTCAATTTTCTTATATTTGTAATGAGGTCACAGCTGGAATATGCCGCTTTTAAAGCGCCTTTCACAAGCGCCTTCTGTTCTTCTGTAAGTGNCGTTTCTTCCAGCAATTCAAGATTTCCTTGGATAACTGCAATTTTATTTGCAACATCATGACGAAGGAGAGAATGATAGAATTCCGTTTCCTGCTCTGCTTTTTTTCTGGCAGATATATCTCTATAGATAGTGAAGATCCCAACCTGTTTTCCTTCAATAAAAATAGGGGCGCCAAGGATAGATACATATACCAAGGAGCCATCTTTTCTCTTTCTTCTGCCTTCTGCTTTTATGATTTCCCCATTCATTACCCTGAGTGTGAATTGTTTTCCAATCCTTTTTTCCTCCTCTGGCAGAACAAAANCATCCAGATTTTTTCCTCTTATCTCATCAATTGTGTAACCAAATAATTCTTCAAAAGCAGGATTTACGTCTAAAATGCGNTGTTTTTCATCTAGTGAAACAATTGCTTCAGGAGAACTTTCAAACAACGCCTGGAAATATGTTTTCTGNTTTCTTAACTCTTCTTCAATTCTCTTTCTCTTTTCAATATCCCTAATTGTTATGAAACTACCGATTGGCTTTTCATTCCATATAATAGGTGAGGTATTTATTTCTGCAGTAAATTCTTCTCCATTGCATTTCCTTATTTTGACTTCCATTCCCGTTATTTTTTCCCCATGAATTGTTTTTTTGAAATACTCACTGAACTTCTCTTGATATTCTGGAGAAATAAACTGTATGAATGGTTTCCCCAGGAGACTTTTCTTCGTGCTATCCACCATTCCACAGAAATAAGAGTTTGCATAATCAATATCTCCTTTCTCATCTATTATACAGATTCCTTCGCTGGCTGTTTCCGCCAGTATTCTAAAATCTATTTCAGCTGCGGTTTCGAGCGGTAATTTAAATTTCAAAATTGCATACAGAATGAGAGATAGTGTTAAAAAATCCAAGGTTGCACCAACAGGAAATTGAGCAACGTGGTAAGTTTCTACCATTATCACATAGGTGACGAAAGAAAAAAATGCATTTGCTGGTATTGCTACAAGTATATAGAAACTTTGTCGTTTTTTAATTCCCACGCTTTCTTTATAATATCTAAAAAGCAAAAAAGTGGAGAAGATGATAAAAAATAATCCTATCCAAGAATTTATGGCAAACAGGAAAAAACTGTACACTGGCTCATAACCAATNACCCTATATTCCACAGCTGACACATAATATCCTGCAGCAAGCAGAAGAGCCAAAAAAATCACTGGTACATACCCAATGAGATAATATTTTGCTTTTATGTACCCGGTGTACTCTGCGGCAAAATGAAAAATAACAGCAGGTATTAAAATAAGGCCTAATGTGCTTATCTTAGCCCATAAAATATCTCCATTAGTTAAATTTGTCAGTACTATCCCAACATTCCATAGGAAACTTGCCAAACAGATACCCGCTAGAGGAAAAACATATTCTTTTCTTGGTTTTCTTGAGAGAAGATAGATTGCAATAGAGAAAAGGAATATGGATGATACTAGTGACGGAATCAAGTATAGTCCGTTCATTTTACAAG
>MTNE01000145.1 GCA_002011355.1 Thermoplasmatales archaeon JdFR-43
TAATAAAAGCATACTATATTGCTAAAGCCCTCTTACATTCACTGAAGTGGGGATGGTAAGGAGTAGGCCAACAACTTATTTATATTTGCCTTCATTATAATAACATGTTACTCGAAATAGCTGTATTAATTATATTTTTGCTGATAATAATACTTGCCTCAGCCATAAAAATTGTAAGAGAATACGAGCGTGGTGTAATATTCCGCCTAGGAAGACTTGTTGGTGCCAAAGGACCTGGCTTATTTTTCATAATACCAATGTTTGATAAAATGGTGAAAATTGATTTAAGAGAGCATGTAATGGATGTTCCTGCGCAGGAAGCGATAACAGCTGACAATGTGCCTGTTAGAGTTAATGCAGTTGTTTACTTCCGTGTAATGAATCCAGAAGATGCAGTCGTTAAAATACAAAATTACATGATTGCAACAAGCCAAATGGCTCAAACAACACTTCGAAGCATTATAGGCCAGGTAGAGCTAGATGTATTGCTAAAGGAAAGGGACAAAATAAATCAGCGCCTGCAATCAATTCTTGATGAAGCAACTGATGCATGGGGTGTAAAAGTTACAGCAGTAGAGATAAAAGATGTTGAAATTCCTGAAGGAATGCAGCGCGCTATGGCAAGGGCAGCAGAAGCAGAAAGAGAGAGGCGCAGCAGAATAATAGCAGCAGAAGGCGAGTTGCAGGCAGCAGAAAAATTGACACAGGCAGCTAAAATTATAGGAAGAGAACCAGCAGCCATCCAGCTAAGAACCCTGCAAACTCTGGCAGAAATTTCAGCAGAAGGAACAACCAAGATTTTCTTTCCATTTCCTCTAGAAATACTGAAAGCATTCATGAAGGAAAAGGAAAAGAAGAAATGATTAGAAATTCACTATAAATACTTCTTTCTCTACTCTTTCACATTTTCCATTTACGGCACATGCTTCAACAGCTATTCTGCAATTTCCTCTTATATTTTCATCCCACCGCCATTGATATGGTTTTTCATCATCAATATACTTTAATTCATTGTTTATGTAAAATTTAACCGCCTTTATTTTTCCTATTGGCTCTGTCGTGGCATTTACTTTAATTGTTATTCCTCCAAATACAATTGTTTTGTTGATGAAAGGCAGTAAAGGACCAAAATCCAAGATATATATTCCATTCAATGGTTTTTCAAGGGTTATGTTTATATGGATTATTTCGGTTGGCTCTTTTATAGCTACTTGTGGATCACCAAATAAGTTTGTTTCATAATATGTCCATCTCATTCCATTCTCATTTATGCGCCATACATTGTCTTCTTTTGAAAAATGATTTGCTCTTCCAACCTCTCTTATATTTTCTTGGAATAGAGCTTTAAAGAAAGAGCTATCATATCTTTGGCCTGGAGAATCAGTGCTGTTTTCTCTTCCCAATCCATAGCGAGAGTTCATTATGCATGCAAATGCTCCATGTTCATCACATGTCAAATGCTCCGCAAAACAATCATCATCATAATAATTATCCTCCGGATACCAGTTATCGAAGGAGCCGGCTAGACATGTTTGAGAATAGAGGAAGAAATATTCTGTATTGTATAACCCTTTCAAATCCGAGTTATGCATCTTTAGTGCATATGTAGTCCATCCATGACCATCATGATTCACGATGTTAACGCCTTTATTTAGAATAGGCAGTAAATTGTATTTACTCCATGTTTTTTCTCTATCATAGAGAGTTGTTATGTTGTATGTAGGAGGAATCAATGGCTTAATTTTATCTTTATGATTTCCTCCCCATTCTGCTTCTCCTCCAAATCCAAGATATTCCCCAAGCAATAATACTTGCATTAAGTACTGATCATTGCTGCTTTCTTCATAAGCTATTGTCTTATTAATGAAATTATTNATTTCTTTAATGCTATCAACACATGCTCTTCCTACCCATACCTCTGCATATAAATCTGCCTCATCTCTATCACTAACATCATTGCCTGTTGCATTTTCTCCCCATTTTTCATCCATATCTTCATTAAAACTACCATCTAAGCAAGCATAGTAAACATCTGATGGGATATATGCTTCTAANACCTCNTCTGTTTCCGCCAGAGGCAAGCCGACGCATGTAGCATATAAGTAGCGGGGAGGAATTATGTTGCTACTCGCATTCATAACATCGCCATCTCCTCCAAGCAAAACATAATCGATGCCCCAGTTTGAATAAGCATATTTTATGAAATTCCTTATTTGAGCTTGAGTGTCATTAAACATCTCCGTTTCATTCCAGCAAAATGAATTGATTTTTATTTCCTCAACTGTAACAATATTGACTTTTATACCCTGGTCTTCTTTATAATCTGCAAATCTCTGGAAAGCATTTCTAAAGCCATCTTTTGTTATTATGAGGTAGTCATATTCTTCATTTAGTTTTTTAATAGGGTAGGTGTATACTGCCCATTTGTTATCAATATAATTCATAACCCATTCTCTATCTTTCTCCAGTCCTCTATACAATGGATTTATCTTTCCTTCTTTAAGTTCAATTTTAACATCTATTTCTTCATAGTAAAAAACTTTGTTATTTTCGACAGAAACAGGCATAATATTCATTACAAGTATATTATATCCTCTGAGCCC
>MTNE01000025.1 GCA_002011355.1 Thermoplasmatales archaeon JdFR-43
ATTCATTACATCAATCGCCAAAATTATTATATGCAAAACATTTTTCCTTGTGCTTGCGAGAATAAAAGTAAATGGCATTGTTCAAGGTGTTGGTTTCCGCCCCTTTGTTTACAGAGTTGCTTCTCAACTAAATTTAAAAGGATATGTTTTGAATCTAGGGGATGCAGGTGTGGAGATAGAGGTGGAGGGGAATAAAGAGGAAATTGAAAAGTTCATTGAATTTTTGAAAGATAAGAGACCTCCTCTTGCAAAAATTGATGAAATAAAGGTGGAATGGAGAAAGGATAAGAAATATAAAAAATTTGAAATAAAAAAAAGCAAGGAGGAGAAGAAGAATGGCACATCAATAATTCCCCCTGACATTTCTATTTGCCAGGAATGCATTGAAGACATGGAGAAGCAGGAAAGGAGGCGCAACTATTTCTTCACAACATGCACTAACTGTGGGCCACGTTTTACAATAATAAAGAAGCTGCCTTATGACAGGAATAACACAACAATGGATGAATTTGAAATGTGTGAGGAATGNTATAAAGAATACACTGATCCTCTAAATCGGCGTTATCATGCTCAGACAATTGCATGCAAAGATTGTGGGCCGCANATCTTTCTTAAATATGAGGGAAAAATAATTGAAGGCGAAGAAGCAATATGGAAAGCAGCGAATTTGCTAAATAATGGCAAAATAGTTGCAATAAAAGGCATAGGGGGTTATCATCTTGCTTGTCTCGCCGATGGAAAAGGCAAAGCAGTTAAAAGATTGCGTGGCATACTTGGAAGGCCGCAAAAGCCATTTGCTTTAATGGCAAAAGACATTGAAATGATTGAAGAAATAGCTTTCATTAATGATAAAGAAAAAAATATGCTTTTGAGTTACATTAAGCCGATTGTTTTGCTTGAGAAAAGGAAAGAGTTGCCATATGTTGCACCTGGCTTACATAACTATGGCATNATGCTTCCATATACTGGCTTGCATTTTTTGCTTTTTAAAAAAATTGATTTCCCATTAGTCATGACTTCCGCCAATCTTCCTGGCAGGCCAATTATCTATAGCGAGGAAGAAATANAGAGCATAGGGGTGGATGCGATTCTCTTTTACAATCGCAGGATATGGCAGAGATGCGATGACTCGATAGTGAAATTTATAGGCGAGCAGCCAGTTCTAATAAGGAGGAGCAGGGGATTTGTTCCGTCTGCCATAAAAATTAATTTTAAGACAGCAAATATTATGGCAACTGGAGCAGAAGAAAATGTTGTAGCGTGCCTGCTTAAAGATGGCTATGCTTTCATGAGCCAGTATATAGGGCATGTTGTTCATCTGGAAACATTTGAATTTTTTAAGGAGGCAGTAAATCATTTGGTGGGATTAATAAATTTTGAAGCAGATGCGATAGCATGTGATTTGCATCCAAACTTTTTAACAACTAAATATGCTGAGGAAATGGCAAAAGAAAAAAATTTGCCTTTATTCAAAGTGCAGCATCATCATGCCCATATTGCCAAAGTAATAGCTGAGTATNNCTTAAAGGAAGCAATAGGCATTGCCATTGATGGCTTTGGATATGGTGATGATGGTATGGCATGGGGTGGAGAAATTTTGTATTCAGATTTAGTTGACTATAAAAGGCTTTGTCATTTACAATATCATGCCATGCCTGGAGGAGATGCAGCAACAAAATATCCTCTTCGTATGTTAGCTGGAATTTTAGGAAAAGAGGCAGAAGAATTTTTAATTGAAAGGAGTGGTGCATTCCCTTATGGGGAAAAAGAGGTGGAAATTGTTTTAAAACAGGCAAGAAATGCAAAAATTAAGACAAGTAGTTGCGGCAGATTGCTGGATGCTATAGCAGCATTGCTGGATATATGTCATAAGATGCATTATGAAGGAGAGCCTGCAATGAAGCTTGAAAGTGTGGCAAGGAAAGGCGAAAACACGATGCATATAGAGNCGGTGATAAAGAATAATGTGATAGAAACAAAGGAAATGGTGCAGCAAATCTTTGAAAATAAGGAAAAAGAGAATAAAGTAAATCTTGCATATTCAGCAGAAGAATATATAGCAAATTCTCTAGCAATGGCGGCAATAGAAAAAGCTGAAGAGATGGGAATAAAAAGCATTGTTATTGCAGGAGGATGCGCGTATAATGAACATATCACATTGCGAATAAAAGAAAAAGTAGAAATGGAAGGCATGAAATTTTTTATTGGCAAGCTCTTGCCATGTGGAGACGGGGGTATCTCCTTCGGGCAGGCTATTGTGGCAAATGAAAAAATGAAAAGACATTACTAGCTTTTCTTTGTTTTTAAAAATGCTTTCCCAAAATTTTTTTAATCATACTCGCATTCATTAGCAAATGCTGAAGGAAATAATATTCTATGGAAGAGGTGGACAGGGAGCTGTTACCGCTGCCAATTTGATTGCCTCCGCTGCCTTAAAAAGTGGCAATAAAGGAGTGCAGGCATTCCCCTTTTTCGGCGCCGAAAGAAGAGGAGCGCCAGTCAAAGCTTTTGCAAGAATAAGCGATGAGGAGATATTTGTAAGGAGCCAGATAAAAGAGCCAGATATAGTTGTAGTGCTGGATACAGGCATAATGGATG
>MTNE01000074.1 GCA_002011355.1 Thermoplasmatales archaeon JdFR-43
AGAGTCCAGATGCCACTTATGTATGGAATTATTTTATCTAGTATTCCCAGAATGCTATCCCCCGAATATGAAAGCGCAATGCCTTAAAAAATATTATGAAAGGAGTTTCATAAAGAAAGTTTTAATCTTTTTCTTGTTTACCAATCATGATGGAAAGAGAAGGGAACATATTGGTGGCAAAATTTGTTAATGGGGAAATCATGCAAAATTTAAAAGAACTCATGAAAAAAATAAACGCAGAGTCAGCTGTCATAATGAAATGGTATAGGAATGCTTGAAAACGCCGTTATTGGCTATTTCGACGGAGAAAAATATTTGAAGGAGAAAATAGAAGAGCCAGCAGAACTTGTATCTCTGCAAGGAAATATTGGAAAAAGTGGCAATGAATATATTTTTCATGTTCATGCAGGATTAGCATGCAAAGATCATGTGCTAAGAGGTGGACATCTATTTGAAGGAAAAGTAAAGATTGTGAATGAAATTGTGATATATATTCTGAATGATATAAAAATAAAAAGAGTAAGAAAAAGGAAACTTAATGGAGATGAAATTAGAAAAATAGCTTTTTGCTATCAAATTTGAAAAATTTAGAAAGATTTATATACTACCTGCTGATAATAAATTGATAGCAAACTGCTATCATGATGAGGGGAACGAGGGATCGCCTCCTCGAAAGAGAGCTTTCTACCCCAACTCGTTCCCCTCACTCATTATTTTATTGATATTTTATGAGCTACCACTATATATGCATCTCGATTTTTTTCAAATAGCAAAAAATAAATTTCGTTGAAAATGAAATGCTAATCTTATTGGCTAATTGCAGGATAACATAAATTTTCAATTCTCCTTTCTTATTTTGACAGAGATTTTTTAATTACCTCTTTTTTGATTTCAGAGAGTAAATAATTTATATCTGCCATCAATAAATGCACATGTTTAATCCAAAAATGGAAAAGTTGCCGAGGAGAAAACTTGAAGAATTGCAACTGAAAAGACTCAAGAAAATATTAAATCATGCATATGAGAATGTCCCTTTTTACAGAAAAAAGTTCGACGAAGCGGGCGTGGAACCGAATATAAAAAGCTTGGATGAATTGGAAAAATTCCCGTTTACCACAAAGGATGATTTGCGCCGCAATATGCCTTTTAACATGCTTGCCCTGCCAATGGAAGAATATGTTGAGCTGCATGCATCATCTGGTACAACTGGAGAGCCTGTTACAGTATGCTATACCAGAAATGATTTAGAAGTATGGGCAGAAGTAATGGCTCGCTGTCTTGCGATGGCTGGATTGACAAAAAAGGATATCTTCCAAATTCCTATACCATATGGTACATTCACAGGAGCATTTGGATTTCATTACGGCGGGCAGAAAATAGGGGCTTTGATAGTTCCTACTGGCAAAGGGGAGTCAGAGAGACAGATAAGGCTTATGAAATATTATGGCACAACCTTTATAGCAGGCATTGCTTCTTATGCATTACATCTTGCCAATGTTGCCAGAAAAATGGGTATCGACCCTTCAGAGTTAAATGTAAGAAACGGAATATTTGGAGCAGAGATGTTTACAGAAGCAACAAAGAAAAGGATAATGAAAGAGTGGGATATGGATGTCCATGATATTTACGGCTTAACAGAAATGTGTGGACCCGGAGTATCTGCTGATTGTGATGAACATGATGGCCTGCATTTATGGGAAGACCATTTCTATGCAGAGATTATAGATCCTAAGACNGGGGAAAAGCTTGGGAAGGAAGAGGAGGGAGAGTTGGTTTTAACAACTTTAACCAAAGAAGGCATGCCCATAATAAGATACAGAACGAGAGATATAACATTCATTTATGATGGATTGTGCAATTGTGGAAGAACCCATATAAAACATGCTCCAATAAAGGGCAGGAGCGACGATATGCTCATAGTAAAGGGAACAAATATATTCCCAAGCCAGATAGAAGAGGCCATATTGAAAAATGATAAAGTCGGCAATAACTGGCTGATGGTTGTGGAGAGAAAAGGAGATATGGATACCATTCTGGTTAAAGTGGAAGGAAAGAAAAGATATAGTGAGGAGGAAAGAAAAAGAATCGAGGAAGAATTGAGAAAGGAAATAAAAATAATCACAACACTTGGTGTGAATGTAGAAGTTGTTGAGCCAGATAGCCTGCCAAAGCACGAAGGAAAAGCGAAGCGTGTTATAGACAAGAGGAAACTAAATCAATGAAATCAGATAGTTTCATCCCCTTCTCCCATCTCATTATGTAATTTCCATCTCTAGTTTTTCCAAGTTTTGGCAATCTTTGGTATATCTTTTTGCTTTTTCCCTCTATCCCATCAACTTCCATGGTAAACAATCTCCATGCATCCCCTCTCTTTCCTTTAATTCTGAAGGCAAATATTGGCAAAACTTTTGCAGCAATGCATTTTTCCTGCATTTCCTTGGCCTTGCGCTGCATCCTTCCGCCTTCATGGCTGAACAATATTTCTTTCTCTTTTCTCACCTTTATTTCTATGATGAAAGACATTTCTCCTCTTATTGCTACTATGTCAGCTATGCCAAGTGAGCCAGCTGCTCTTACAGTTATAAATGG
>MTNE01000130.1 GCA_002011355.1 Thermoplasmatales archaeon JdFR-43
TACTTATGATATTTCATCCCTTTAATTAATGTTAAGGCCCGGTATATCTGCTCTAGCAAAATGATTCTGCATAATTGGTATGGAAAAGTCATTTTTGAAAGTGATAAAATAAAATCTGCCTCCCTTTTCTCCTTTTCCCCAATGCCGCCCCAACCGCCGATAAAAAAACATATTTTTTTATGTTTCAACATCAAATCATTTAAAAATTTTGAGAATTCTTTTGAATTCATTTCTTCNCCATTTTCATCTAGATAAATCCTATAATCGCAGCCAGTGTAATTGAATTTGTCCACTTCTTGTATCTCTATCCTAACAAATTTGTTTATTCTCTTTTTGTATTCTTCTTCTGACTCTTTATAAAATTTTTCTTTCAATTTTCCTATACAGATTATTTTCAGCATAATGTTATAAAAGATGCTATAAAAATATGCTTAGGATGTTGAGGATTAAAACAATGGCAATTTTTCATTCCATGCTAAAATTTTATTAATTGAAAGTGAATCATTTGGTAATGAAAGCAGTGATTATCGCAAATGAAAAAAGTTTATGGAGGTTATGTGAAAAAAGCATTCTGGAAGAATTGGTTGAAAAACTCAGAAAAGAAAATTTTGAGGAAATTTATGTTTATCCTGCCAGATATAAAAATTATTTGAAAAAGGCGAATATAAAATTTTTGAGAAGTCTGAAATATATAAAAGGCAAGGCATTTGTCATAAAAAGCAATGTTTTTATTAAAAGTTTGAAGCTGGAAGGCGATGTGTTTAAAGGAAATGATGGTGAAGTGATTGCGTATATAGGACGCCCATCAAAAAATTTTAAGGAAAAAGGGAAAGTTAAAAAAATAGATGGTTTCGAGATAAAAAACGAGGATGACTTAAAAAAGGCGGAAAAAGAGCTGATTGATGAATTGGGATCTTCTGGCTTAGTGTCAAAATATATAAATAAGAAAATTTCCTCGGGGTTGGCTTCCTTAATCTGCAAAACCTATATTACTCCTCTCCAGCTCTATATTACATCTTTCCTTATTTCCTTGCTTGCTTTTCTTTTTTATATTCCAGCAAAATATGTTTTTACCGCATTGGCTGGAATATGTATTTTTGTTTCATTGATTGTTGAAGAAACCAGCAACAAAATTTCTTACAGGAAAAGGGGTAAAGAAAAAATAGCAATGAACATATTCTCAGATTTCGTTATAGTACTGGGCGCCGCATATCTTGCCTGGAGCAATGGTGGCAATATATATGCATGGATTTTTGGCTTTTTAGTAGCTATGGGCATAACCTTTATTGAATTTATCGCTACCCCCTCGCCTGTAGGAAGAGATTTTTTCATGTTTGCTATTTTCATTGGCTCGATTTTTAACCAAATATTTATAACTCTGGCTATACTGGCAATAATAATTAACGCTGAGGCAATCAAAAGGGTGTTGGGTAAATGAGGAGGGTAGTTATTATTGCGATAATAATATTTGCACTACCCCTCTTCCCTGTAAAAGCAAAGAGTATTATTATGAAAGAATAGAAATAAATTTGCCTGATGAAATGAAATATCAGCCCATAGATATTCAAGTTGAATTTGATGAACCATGTTATGCATTAAATGAGAAAAAGCATTCTATAAGAGTATTTTACAACGGAAGGGAAATAGAGAGTCAGATATACAATCTTCAGTTTAAGGGCAGCAATATAATAAAATCATGCAACATTGTATTTCTTTACCAGGGCAAAGGAGAGTATTTAATAAGATATGGAAAGGAAATAGAAGACATAGATTATGAAGACCATGTTGAGGTGAAAGATTCATATTATTATGTAGAGCCATTGCCTGGATATTTTGCCAAACTCAATTATTATGAAATAAGAGAAGATGAAAAAAGTCTGTTTGGGATTTGCCAGGAAGGAAGCATACTTGGCATAGAAATGGGAAACAAAGTCATTAAGATGGAAGAAAATGCAGATAAATTTGAAATGCAAAAATGGAGACAGATATTTTCCTTTGCATTATTTTATTCAGATGGTGAAGAAATAGGAAGTGATGAGAAGCTTGTTGGAAAGAAAATTATTGTGGATGGAAATTTAATGACGAGGGTTGCTATTGAAACTGCATCGAGAGATGGAAAATTAAAAACGAGAGGAATCTATACATACTACTATTCCCCCACAGATGATAAGAGATTATTTGTCAGTCTGCAGCATGAAGCATATGAAGGCTGGGAAGGAAACGTAACATACGCCTATATAATGGCTGTGAAGTCAAGAAGTAAAACAATAGAGGAGCTCAATATGGGACAAATTCTACCATATGTTCATTTAAACGGAGAAAATGGTATAGAAGAATATAAACTGGATACAAATCCAGAAAACAAGGAATATAGATGGATAATTTCCGCAAAGAACAATGTTTATCTCGGCAATCCCCCATGGGTGGCAGTGGATGATAAAAGAAAGGCATATGCCTTCATATTTTCTCCAGGGAAATTAAAAGTGACAGCCGCCGTCAAGGAAAAAGTGGGAGTGCCTGGCCTAGAAATAGATGGAGGTGGTATCAGTATTGGAGAAAATGGTAAAATAGAGGGGGGCAAGCTATATA
>MTNE01000044.1 GCA_002011355.1 Thermoplasmatales archaeon JdFR-43
ATTCCAATGGTTTCACGTGGCGGCTCAATTCACATGGCATGGATTATTCATAATGGTGAGGAGAATCCGCTGTACAAAAATTTTGATTATTTGCTGGAGATAGCAAAAGAATATGACCTAACTTTAAGCTTGGGGGACGGCATGCGTTCTGGAGCCATTCATGATTCAAATGATAGGGCTAAGCTACAGGAACTGTTAATAATAGGTGAACTCGTTGAAAAAGCAAGAGAGGCTGGCGTGCAAAGCATGGTTGAAGGCCCTGGCCACATGCCCTTAAACCATATTGAATCAAACATAAGTATAATGAAAACTGTAACAAAAGAGGCTCCTTATTTTGTTCTTGGCCCTTTAGTTACAGATATAGCTCCTGGTTATGATCATTTTGTAGGTGGAATAGGAGGAGCAATAGCTGGCTATTATGGAGCTGATTTCCTATGCTATGTTACTCCAGCAGAACATCTTTGCCTGCCAAGTGTGGAAGATGTGAGGCAGGGAGTGATAGCAACCCGTATCGCCGCTCACGCTGCAGATTTGGCAAGAGGCATAGATTTGGAGATTGATAGAGAATTTTCCGAGGCAAGGCGAAAGCTTGACTGGGAAAAGATGTTTAGCTTGTGCATTGATGCAGAAAAAGCAAGAGAATACAGGCAGAAGAGATTGCCAGTTGAAGAAACAAAAGCGTGCTCAATGTGCGGGAGGTTTTGCGCAATTGAAATTGTTGAAAAATATTTAGGTGATGAAAATGTTTAAGGCATTAACTATAGCTGGAAGTGATAGCGGAGGAGGAGCTGGCATAGAAGCTGATTTGAAAACATTCGCTGCTTTTGGCGTGCATGGGATGGTTGCTATAACTTCTGTTACAGCTCAGAATACAATAGGCGTAGATGCCATTCATGATTTGCCCCCTGCGATGGTAAAAAAGCAGATTGAATGTGTGGCAAAGGATATAGGCGTGGATGCTGCAAAAACTGGCATGTTAAGCAATGAGAAGATAATAAAGGCTGTTGCTTCAGCTATCGCCAAATATGATTTTCCTGTCGTCGTTGATCCAGTGATGATTGCAAAAAGCGGCGCTTATTTGCTTAAGGAAGATGCCATAGATGCTTTTGTTAAATATATCGTTCCTCTCGCTTATGTTATCACCCCAAACAGGCATGAGGCGGAAAGGCTTAGTGGCATCAAAATAAAAAGCAAAGAAGATGTGAGAAAGGCTGCAAAGGAAATCAAGAAAATGGGGGCTGAAGCGGTGATAATAAAAGGTGGTCATATTGGCAGGAACGCAACTGATTTGTTATATTACAAAAGAAAATTTTTTGAATATAAAGGCAGAAGAATAAAAGGCTGTACACATGGTACAGGATGTAGTTTTTCTGCTGCTATAACGGCAAATCTGGCAAAGGGTTACGAGCTTAAAGAAGCAGTTAAAATAGCAAAGGAGTTTATTACAACAGCCATTCAATATGGCGTAAAAATTGGGCATGGGCATTGCCCTGTCAACCCTAATGCATGGCTTGGCATTGCAGCGGAAAAATGGAGAGTATATGAGGAATTGAAGAATGCAGTAGATTTGCTCATCAACATGAACATTGTTGATTTCATTCCGGAAGTTGGCATGAATTTTGCCTATGCTTTGCCTTATCCATATGCCAGAGGCACAGAAGATGTAGCAGCAATAGAAGGGAGAATAGTTAAAGCAGGAAAAAAAGCAAGGGCTGGAGAAATAGCATTTGGAGCTTCTCGTCATCTAGCAAAAGCTGTTCTGAAAGCAATGGAATATGATAATGCTATAAGAGCTGTTATGAACATAAGATTTGATAGAAAATTAGTGAATAAGGCAAAAAAGAAATTTATTGTTTCATTCTATAACCGCCAGGAAGAGCCGCCAGAGATAAAAGCAAAAGAAGGAGCTACAGTACCATGGGGAATTGAAACGGCGATAAAAAGAATTGGTAAAGTTCCAGATATTATATATCATGAGGGTGATGTGGGCAAAGAACCAATGATTCTGATTTTTGGAAAGAATCCAAAGGAAGTGCTTGAAAAGTTCGAGATGCTGAGATAAATCGGAATGTTTTTAATTTTGCCTGGATAGCAGAATATGTACATAAGTGTTATTGGCGGAGAACATTGNAGCAGCGAAATTTATGAAATGGCGAGAGAAGTTGGAAGAAGAATAGCAGAAATGGGAGCAGTTTTAATAACAGGAGGTAGAGGCGGCGTCATGGAAGCAGCCTCCAGAGGAGCAAAGGAAAAAGGCGGCACAACAATAGGCATTCTTCCAAGCGATTCAAGACAGGAAGGAAATAAATATCTCGATTATGCAATAGTAACTGGTATAGGCTACGCAAGAAATGTTCTGGTTGTTCTGAATGGAGATATCATAATCGCTATNGATGGCCATTATGGCACGCTATCAGAAATTGCATTTGCTCTTGAATTTGGGAAGCCAGTATATGGTTTAATGAGCTGGGAAGTAGGCATTAAAAATTTCAATAATGTGGATGAGCTATTCGAAGAAATAAAAAGGGATTTGGCAGAATAATATATACATTTTCAGCGAATAACATTCT
>MTNE01000211.1 GCA_002011355.1 Thermoplasmatales archaeon JdFR-43
TTATTTCTATAAAAATTTATGCTCTTTATGTCATTCTGCAGTTCTTCCAAATCTGCATTTGCATAGTCGCTTGCAGTTCTATATTTTTTGAACAAATCCTTTGTAACGATATTCACTCTTTCATCTGTTGTTTGGGCTGATAAAATGGTTGCCACAAGCAATTCCAGCGGATTTGTATAATGCAACGCAGTGCCTTTAACATCAGGATATTCCTTTCTGAGTATTTCGACAATATCAATCATGAAAATGATTTAAAAGGATGTATAAATGCTTTATTTTAATCTTTCCTTAAAAAGATATAGATAATTTTCGTTGGATATTCTATCTTACTTCTAAACTGTAATGCAACTTGTAGATAATTTCCATTTTTTTTATTCATTTTCAGCATTTAAAAAAAAGCCACTTATCCTCCAAAAATTTTATCAGGCAATATCTCCCTTGCAATTTTTTACCCTTTAAATAAAAAACTAGCTTGTCCTCCTCCTTTTCATCCATTTCATATTCTCCTCTATCCCATATCTCCACCTTACCTGCTCCATACATTCCCTCTGGAATTTCTCCTTCAAAATCAGCATAGCTCAGCTCGTGATCTTCAGTAGGTATAGCAAGCCTTTTAACACCATGTTTTGCTGGTGGTTCCTTAGGAATAGCCCAGCTCTTCAGTACGCCATCCATTTCTAATCGCAGATCATAATGAAGACGACGAGCATGATGTTTTTGAATCACAAATATGGGCATTGTAAAAGTATAATGCGAGCAATTTTAAAAACTAATTGCAACATTGCATCTCAGAAAATTTTGAAAAGCAGGTTTTGACTGCTTATACCATATCTTCATACTGCTCATCGACTTTCATTCGCTGTTTAATTACACTACCAATATATTTAAAAACAGCGTGCAGTATAACCTTTTATGGCTATAAGATTTGAGGATTTGCCTCCACAGGTGCAGAATCAGTTAAGACAGCTGCAGCAATTGCAGCAACAATTGGAGCTTACCATTCAGCAGAGAATGCAGATTGATATTAAGCTTAAGGAAACAGAAAATGCACTGGAAGAACTTAACAAGCTTGAGGAAAATGCGCCAATCTATAAAAATATTGGAAATTTAATTATAAAGGCAGATAAAGAAAAATTAATCAAAGAACTCCAGGAAGATAAAGAGACACTTGAAATAAGAAAAAAATCTCTGGAAGGGCAGGAGAGCAAATTAAAGGAAAAAATAGAAGAATTGCAGAGCAAGTTGCAGGAAGCATTGAAGAAATAATCATTCTATAACTATTGCGGCATATCCAACGCAATATGTTCCTGGTTCAACATCATAGGAGGTTGCATATTTAAGCAATTTTGCTTGTCTTGCTTTACCTTTCACTGCCTCAAGCATCGCAGCAACAGCGCCATAGCCGCACATTGTTATATTTTCTCTTTCCACCTTTTCAATAAGTCCCTCTGCATTTAACTGCAGAATTTCTTCAATAGCTGCCATATCTTTTCTCTTCACATGTTGTTCAATATCTTCTTTCGTTGGAAAACCAGAGAAGTTAACATGGGAAAAATCGCTGCTTGCTATTATTATAGCATCTTCTGCATCTGCCAGTATGTTTCCTACTTCTCTAACAGTTTCCCAGTCCTGCCAACCAAAACATATTGGAATAAATGTGAAATCCTGATTCAAAAACTGAAGGAAAGGAAGCTGCACTTCTATAGAATGTTCGTATTTATGAGCTATTTCATCTTTCTGTATAGTCCCATGACAATATTTTTCTGCATCATCCGCAATTTTTATCTCTCCTAAAGGAGTTTCCCATGTCCCCTCAGTCATTATTGCAACTGCAGCGCCGTAGCCATGGTGATTTGGTCCAAGAATAATAAATTTTTCAGGAAAACCATCTCTGGCTATTTCTCTATATGCATATGCTGCAACATATCCGGAATAAATATATCCTGCATGAGGAACAACAACCCCTTTAATCTTTCCTTTTCCCTTTTTTACTTCTGGTATCTCTCCTGGTCCTTTCAAAAAACAACGCTTTATTTCTTCGATAAGTCTTTCCTTTTTCTTCTCGTAAAAATGTCCAGCGACAACAGGTTTTCTGTGCATATTGCTAAACAAAACATTCTTTAAAAACTTTTGAATTATTTTCATGAAAGGGAAAGTTACACATGTCAAGGGCATGATTTTTTTAGGGACCATAGATAATCATTCCATCATTCTTGATGATGGAAAAGTTTCGCTGACCCCCATGCAGGCTTTGTTGCTATCATTGGCTACATGTACATCCATGGATGTCTGGAATATAATGGTTAAGAAAAGACAGAAAATAAAAAATCTGGAGGTGGAGATTGAAGGCGAAAGGGAAGAAAATTATCCAAGAGTTTTTAAAAAAATAAAACTCAAATACATTTTTGAAGGAGAAGTTGATGAAAAAGCTTGTCAGAATGCCATCGAGTTATCAATGCAGAAATACTGTTCCATATCAAACATGCTGAAAAAGGCAGCAGAAATAGAAACCACCTTCGAAATTATATAAATTTATCAAAGCTTTTCACAAGC
>MTNE01000052.1 GCA_002011355.1 Thermoplasmatales archaeon JdFR-43
AAAGGAAGGGCGAGAGGGCTGGTGTCCTCCCTGGTCTTCAAAACCAGTGCGGGGCTGAAGAAGTCCCGGGCAGGTTCGATTCCTGTGCCCTTCCGCCACTCTTTTTTGTAGACTGAAGAGGGTAGACTGAAGTTAAATTTCTTCAGTCCTCAGTCTTTGAATCTTCAGTCTCTTTAAAGTTTGGAATTTTCCAGCTTTCGGCAGTAATCTAAAAAGACTTTTTGGGTGTGAGAGAAATGGGCTCGGGGATGGTAAACAAGATAAATTTTCCTCTTTAAAGGAAGATTTTTAATTTTAAGTGACTTGAGCATGCCTGTTTTTAAATAAGGTTTTAATGCCCATTCAGAGACTACAGAGATTCCTAAATCTGCTGCCACTCCAGTGATGACAGATTGCGTACTCCCGAGCTCCATAACTACGTTTAAGTCGTCAAGGCTGTATCCCTTTTTCTTCAAAGCTTCTTGAAGTGTCTTTCTCGTTCCTGAACCTTCTTCTCTCAGGATAAACGGTTCCTTGAGAATTTGCGAGAGGCTTACTTCCTTTCTGGAAGCCAAGGGATGATGAGAGGAGGTTATGAGAAGAAGTTCATCAGAAGCGAAGTCCTCAAAAATCACCGGATGGGTAGAAAATTTGCTTCCTGTAAACCCTATATCAATTTCGTGTTGAGAAACCTTTTTACTTACTTCATAGGAGTCCTCAATTTGTAAGTGCAGGTCAACATCGGGGAAATCCTTCTTAAACTTAGCTAAAATTGCTGGGAGGATATATTCTCCTGGAATGGTGCTTGCTCCGAGGTGGAGCTCACCTCTCACCGCTCCGCTCATTTTAGCTAAAGATTCCTCAAGACGGCCTTTCTCTTTTAAAAGTTTGTGAGCGTATTTATAAACGATTTCCCCTGCTGGAGTAAGTTTTATTTTGGCTGAGGAGCGGTCGATGAGTTTTTCTCCCAGTTCTCTCTCTAAAGTTTGGATTTGAAAACTCACCGCGGGTTGAGTAAGAGAGAGAACTTCTGCAGCTTTAGAGAACCCTCCTTTTTCCACGACTGTAATAAATGTTTGCAGATAATCTAAATTCAACTTTCCTCCATAAACTAATTTGATATAGACTATAACTCAAAATTTAAAAATACTGAAGGGGAAGAGATGGTAAAGTTAACAAAGTTAGTTAAAAAGAGTGGCTGAGCTTCAAAAATAGGTCCGGCGGACCTTTCAAAAATACTTGATAATTTCACTTTCAAAAGTGGGGAAGAACTGTTGGTGGGGTTAGATACCCCTGATGACGCTGCTGTTTATCAACTTAATTCTCAACATGCTCTGGTGCAAACAGTGGATTTCTTCACCCCCATCGTCAACGATCCTTTTCTCTTTGGGCAAATAGCAGCTGCAAATGCTCTTTCGGATATCTACGCTATGGGAGGAAGGCCTTTGGTAGCTTTAAATATTGTAGCATTTCCTTGCAAACTCGACTTTTCCATCTTGAGGGAGATTTTAAGAGGGGGCAAGGAGAAGGTGGAAGAAGCGGGTGCTTATATTATTGGAGGTCACACTGTTGATGATGATGAGCCGAAGTATGGGTTGGCAATAACTGGTCTGGTAAATCCAGATGAAGTAACCAGCTTAGATAAAGCAAAGCCGGGAGAAGTTCTTATTCTAACTAAACCTTTGGGGATAGGCATTTTGGCTACAGCTTTAAAGGCGGACCTCGTGACGGAGAAAGATATAGAGGAGGCAATTTTGAATGCAGCTTATTTAAACAAAGGGGCAGCGGAAGTTGCTCTTAAAGTGGGAGCAAAAGCGGTGACAGATATAACTGGATTTGGTTTTTTAGGACATCTTTTTGAGATGCTTAAAGCAAGTAATGTAGCAGCGGAAATAGAGCTTGAAAAAGTTCCCATTTACGAAAAAGCTTTGGAGTTTGTAGAGATGGGCATAATGCCGGCTGGACTTCATAACAACCGCGGCTTTTTGGAAGGAAAGGTTCACTTGGGCGGAAAACTTCAGCAAGTTTTATTGGATATGCTTTACGACCCTGAAACTTCAGGTGGTTTATTGATTTCTGTTCCTGAAAATCGGGTAGATGAGGCTCTGAGTCTCTTAAAAGATGAGTCTCCTTGCGCTTCGGTTGTGGGGAAGATTGTCGAAGGAACTCCTTCGGTAAGGGTTATTTGACTCTAAAAGTTATTTAACACTAAAAGGATTAAAAAAATTTATCACTTTCAACATCATTTATTAGTTTTTTTTATTTGATTTATAAGAGATATCTTGCTATTCTTCAAAAAAGATATTCCGGAAAGGAGTGAGGAGAACATGGCGGACTGGTGCAAAATGTGGGAGGCTTTGGGTCTTAATTTAGAAGCCCACGATGAGCTATTAAATGCCCTCCCTCCAATTTATCAGGAAATTTATCTTGACCAGGAAAATCGACCGGAGAAAATGGAATACTTCGATATGGTGGTGGCGGAAATTCATGGTTTGAGGATTAAGGAGCTTCAGGATATCAAGGCGAACGGAGGGAAAGTAGTAGGCACTTTTTG
>MTNE01000160.1 GCA_002011355.1 Thermoplasmatales archaeon JdFR-43
TTGAAATCATTAATCTATGCAAAACCACGCGACAATGCAAATAGTGGAGAGACAGGATGGCATGTGCCAGTAAGATATTCTAATCTAATTTCTGGCGAGCCAGGATATCCTTGTGATCTCTACTATGCTGATATTTACAAAGAAGGCGGGGGGTTTGATGATTGGGATAGTAATGGCAATGGCATATTTGCAGAATGGACAAATGTGGATGACATGCCAGAAGATATCTTGGATTTATATCCAGATGTTGCTGTAGGTAGGCTTGCATGCAGAAATATACAGGAAGTTAAAGATGTAGTGGATAAAATCATAAAATATGAGAATACAGCCTATGGAACTGACTGGTTTAATAGAATTCTTGTTGTTTCTGGAGATGGATTTCTAGACCAGCAAGACTTGGATATCCAATGGGATACTAATGGACTTCCAGATGGAGAATACACAATATATGCTCAGAGCATAAATGATGAAGGCGAAGAAGGTCCAATAGATGAAATTCATGTCACAATAGATAGAAGCAAGGAAACAAAGCTAACATTCAATCATGACGATCATTTGAATCCTGCATTGCAAAATGGTTATCCAGCTCCTCCAATTGCAGAAATAGTTTCTGTTTCAGATGGAGATGTGCTCGGTAATACAGATTATACATATACACCTTCAGAAAGAGAGGCATACTGTAATGAATTATTCTGGTGGGCCAACGTATCCTACATTGATGGAATCTTGCATATCAGGGGCAAATCATACGATCCAAAACCATATGGCAACGTAACAAACATACATGTGTGGATTGAAAACAGCGATGGCGAAATCATCTTCGAAGCATGGAGAAACAATACAGAAATGTATTATGAGGGGGAGTGGGTTACTGGCGAGAAATCGTTACATGGAAGAGGAGGAGCACTATATTACATGCCAGATAGTTTTGAAAAAGATATTCTGTGGACTTCCAATGGCAAATATACAGGTATGGATGATGTAATTGAAACATTCAGTAAAGGATACGGCCTTGCTTTCTTCTCTGGTCACGGAAGCCCAGGATTCTGGGGAGATCATTTGCCAGGCATTCCAGGCAATAGACAACATGCACAGCTTGCAGGACTCGTTGTATCTCAGGTAAGGCCATATTTCCCATTTATAGGCTTCCCATTTTTCCCAATGAAAAAGCTTGCCAATACAGATAAATGGCCGGTGGTTGTTGTTGGTGGTTGTCACAATGCTCTATTCAATGTTTCAGCAATTCCTACAGTACTTGACATATTCTTCCTTATCTTCTTGGGTAAAAATCTCTGGATGCATACCTATGGCCAGCTCGTTCCAGAATGCTGGGCATGGTATATGATAAAACTTCCAGAGACTGGAGCTATAGCCGCAATGGGCAACACTGGCTATGGATGGGGATGGGAAGGTGAATGGTGTACTGTAGGCGCGGGAGATGGCTGGATAACTTCCGAGTTCTTCAGACAGTATGGAGAGAAAGGATATGATGTGCTTGGCACAGCTTATGCTCAGACTATAACCACTTACATACAGCATTTCAAGGAATTTACCTTGCCAGAATGCTGGTGGTATCCTGACTTGGGCTGGGACTGGATAGATGAGAAGACGGTGCAGCAGTGGGTTTTGCTTGGCGACCCAAGCCTGAAAATAGGAGGATACCCGTAAATACTTCATGAAACAGGAAAAATCTCTCTTCCCTCTTCTATATTATTTTTCGTGAGTGAACAAATGCAGGATTTTTCCTCAATTTCTGGAGGTAGTGTAGTATAGTTGTTATATTTTCGGCAATGTTAAATAGGATTAGAGGTTGTTACAGTAATTGGTGAATTAAATGGGAAGTTATAAAATCGTTTGTGTAAGGCGTGATGCCAGTAATATGATTACAGGTGTTGGATTAGAAGATGGCAGTATACGCCAGATAAAAGAAATAATAGAGAGAATAAATAGCGAGATTGATAGTTTTTATACATATCGCAATGGAAAACATGCAAAAATATATGCAAAACGAGGAGAAGACACCAAAAAATGGTATTTAACCACTGAACCAGATAGCACAGATGAAAATGATTTAAATTTTCTTCCATCTTGCAAGTGAATGTGAATGGATNCATCTCTTCTGAAAAAGTAAGGACACATCCCACCATTGATTCCATCTTACGATGACAAAATTCCAGGGAGGAATGAGGAGACGGGAGAAATGAGATGAGTTAAAAAGAATCTCCCCCGCCTCCGTATCATTGTCAATAGAGGAAGGAAAGAGATTTATATTTTATGCCTCAATAATAATCTCATAAGAGTATATAAATTGTTCTGCCAGAACAATTTTGTTGAGCGAAAACAATAACTTATACTCAATATATAGATTTTGGGGGAAGGAAAGAGATTTTATGTCCACATGATGATGCCTCCAACAACTGTGGTTCCTTCCCCCGCATTGAGTGGAGCTATTTAAAATTATAAATTTTCTGGATAGGAAAATAAATAATAAAATGGAAAGGGTTTAAACCCTAG
>MTNE01000125.1 GCA_002011355.1 Thermoplasmatales archaeon JdFR-43
CCTTTTCCATATACTCATGTCGATAGATTAAAAAGTTATCTTATATAAATTTTGATGCTTTTCAAGCAGTAAGCATTGGTATTCCTTGTTCAAAGCCAATTTTCATTTTTAATCCAGATAATATGGCATATATATTTCCAATGTTGTTTTGCAACATTGCATATTCTCTGGGATACTCTTCCAGTGTATATACCTTTAATGCTTCCTCATAGGCTCGCATTGCATTCTGGAAATTATTAATCATATCAGTTACCATTGCAAGATTTCTATAGGAAATTCCAAGGTTATTTTGGACGGCTGCATATTCTAAAGGATACTCTTCCAAATTGTACACTTTCAATGCCTCTTTGAATGCCTCAATAGATTTATTGAGATTTTTTTCGGTATCTGAATATGCTGATAAGGTTCTATAAGCGATTCCAATATTTGTTTGTATCTCAGCATATTCTAATGGATATTCCTGCAAATTATANACTTTCAATGCTTCCTTNTACGCCTCTATTGCATTATAAAGATTCTCTTCGTCTTGAGTGATTTCAAATAGGTCAAAGTATATTTTAACAAGCTCCTTATTTGCTGTTGCATATTCTAATGGATATTCCTGCAAATTATACACTTTCAATGCTTCCTTATACGCCTCTATTGCATTATAAAGATTCTCTTCTCTATCTTCTATTTCTGATAAGAGACGATATATCATGCCGAGATTGTAATTTGCTGTTGCATATTCTAATGGATATTCCTGCAAATTATATACTTTCAATGCTTCCTTATACGCCTCTATTGCATTATAAAGATTCTCTTCTCTATCTTCTATTTCTGATAAGAGAGAATATGCTACAGATAAATTTGTTTGTGTAATGGCATATTCTTTTGGATACCCTTCCAAATTATATACTTTCAATGCTTCCTTATACGCCTCTATTGCATTATAAAGATTCTCTACATCCCTAGTTATCCCTGCCAAAACGCAATAAGCCATGCCAAGATTATTTTGAGTTACAGCATATTCTAATGGATATTCCTGCAAATTATATACTTTCAATGCTTCCTTATACGCCTCTATTGCATTATAAAGATTCTCTTGTTTGGTGCGTTGTTCATCATCTATCTCATAATTTTTTTCTTCAACGACTTCCTTTTTACTTTTTTTCTTGCCCTTATTTGGGCTGCTCTTCCTTAATCTTTCCTTCTTCATATCTCTAATATAATGAATTATTTCCTTTAAATTTTTCTCTCCGAAAATGCCAACTGTAGAGAGATATATTTCACCTAGTTGATTATGTATGTCTGCATATTCTTTTGGATCACTTTCTATATCATATACTCTTAGTGCATTTTTTAAGTATTCAATTGCTTTGGAAACATTTTTTTCCTCGTTTTCAATCTTTGACAAACTTAAATATGCTTCCCCAATATTTTTCTGTATATTCGCATATTCCATCGGAAACATTTTTTTCCCGAACATTTTGGTGAGAATATTAAAAATTTTTAATGCTTCGTTATACGCCTTAATGGCATTTAGCAAATTCTCCTTTCTATTTGATATTTTTGCTAATTCTTTGTATACTTCACCAAGATTATTTTGGATAGAAGTGTATTCTACCGGGTATTCCTCAATCTTATATAGCTTGAGTGCCTCTTTGAAAAACTTCACTGTCTCTTTGAAAAAATTTTTTTCGCCTGTTAGTTCCCCAAGTTGCTTATAGACTAGAGCCAGATTATTCTGAACCATGCCAGCCTCGGTTTTGTAATCCAACTTTTTGTATACAGAAAGAGCCTCTTTATAGACCTCTATCGCCTTATATAAATGAATAGTTAGTTTGCTTTCCCTTGCAATTTCTCTATACACAGCTCCCATATTGTTTTGTATTGCAGCATATAGATATGGATAATCTTTTTTGTTAAAGACATTCAAAGCCATTGAATAATATTCTATTGCTTTTTCAAAATTTTTAAAATTCTGATTCTCTATTCCTTTTTCAAACCATTCTTCCGCTTTTTTAATAGGATGAATCTTCTCTTTTATCATATCTTTTTTTATTATGGAAAAGGAGGGGTTTAGATTAAATTCTGCCTCCTCTTCCGCATTTCTTTCTCCTCCTTTTTTGTTTTCCTCCTCTTTTTTCCTTCTTAATCTGATTCTGTAAACTAGGATAAACGCTATGGCAATGGTAAATATGAATAATAATTCCGTTAACATTTACCCTTTTCCTTCTCTTTTTCCAACCATTCGATTTTACTTCTAACTTCCTGGCAAATTCTCTGGATATGCCTATATCTATGTATTTCTATTTCGATTTTCAAGAATCTATTATAAGCATCCATTGCTTTTAAAAGATGCTCGTTTTTATTTTCTATTAAAGATAGTTTATAATAGGCATCCCCTATAGCTTTTTGTAGCATGTAATACCCCTCAGGATTTTTCTCCAGAGTTCGAATCTTCAATGCTTCATGATATGCTTTGATTGCCTTTCTCAAATTATTTTTCGCATCAGTAATAGATGCCA
>MTNE01000131.1 GCA_002011355.1 Thermoplasmatales archaeon JdFR-43
AGTTGTTACAAAGTTGTATGGAAACGCTACACCAATAATAAGATACAATGGCTTGAATGATTTCGTCATTCCTCTCGCCAAAAAATGCACCTGTGGCATAAATGCCCCACTAATAGAAAAAATTGGAGGAAGAACAACAGATGCTCTTGTTTTGCCAAGCGGAAAAATTGTACCTCCTCTTTCCATAACTGGAATACCTGCAAAAGTTATGGAAAGGCTAAACAGCTTTATAGTCCAACAATTCCAGATTATTCAGGAAGAGCCAGATGAAATAAATGTTTATTTGGTTATGGAAGACGGAGCTACAGAAAAGAAAAGGGTTATGGAGGAAATAAAGAAAGAATTTGAGAAAAAACTGAAGGAGAANGTTAAAATAAATGTTTTTGAAGTAGATGAAATAAAAAGCGATACACTCATTCCAAAAGTAGTTGTATCTAAAGTTAGCATAGGTTAAGTAAAAATATATAAGGCAAAGGTATGCACTAATATGAAAGTTATTGCATTTACAGGAATGCCAGGCTCAGGCAAGACGGAAGCAGTTAATGTGGCCAAGGAAATGGGAATAAAAGTCATAAGCATGGGGGATGAGGTTAGAGAAGAAGTAAGGAGAAGAGGACTGGAAATAAACGATGAAAATCTGGGCAGAATAGCAGATGAGATGAGGAAGAAACATGGAAAAGACATATGGGCGAGAAAATGCNTGGANAANATAAAAGGTGAAGAAAAAACGATAGTCATAGACGGAATAAGAAATATTGAAGAGGTGGAAGCATTTAAAAGCAAAATAAAGAATTTCATTCTTGTAGCAATACATGCTTCGCCATCTACAAGATATCAGCGCATGATGAAAAGACAAAGAGAAGATGACAGTATCAATATAGAGGATTTAAAGAGAAGAGAAAAAAGAGAGCTTTCATGGGGCCTGGGAGATGTTATTGCAATGGCAGATATTGTTGTGACAAATGAAGGAAGCATGGAAGAATTCAAGAAAAAAATAAGAGAAATATTATCCTGATTTTGGGCTTATCAGATAAACATACAATCTCTCGAAAAAGAATTTCTCTTTTACGACCTCTTTAAAATCATAAATATTCCCGAATTCCTCTTTCAATGTTTCAATATCTGTTAAGCTACTTGCCACTACATATATCTTCCCGTTTTTATTCAAATGATTTCTTGCCTGTTTCAGAAATTCTTTTATTATTTTTATCCCTCCTTCTCCCCCATCCCAAGCAATATCCTCATTTTTTGTGGGCAGATAAGGAGGATTGAATGCGATTAAATCNAATTTTTCCTTTATGTTTGAAAATAGATTGCTTTTAACACATTTTATTTTAAAACCATTTTTTTCGGCATTTATTTTTGTATTTTCTATTGCTTTTTCATTTATATCTGCTGCTGTAACATCACACCCATATTTGGCCAGGTGTAAAGCCACAATACCTGTTCCACATCCCATGTCAAGGGCTTTTTCTTTTCCTTCAACTTCCATTGCTTTTATGAGNAAGTAGCTATCCTCAGCTGGCCTGTACACGCCATCCAATACATCTATTTTCAATTCCTTATCTATTTCCACAATGGAATAATCTTTTCCCCTTGAAAAATTTACGTTATTAACTTTGTTAAAAATGAATANATACATTCTTATTTGAAAACGAACATGCATATTTAGTAAGCTTTCATTATCTTATTATAAAAGGCAAAAAATTTTTCTTTAATCGTATATTACAGCATCATGAAACTGAAATGGCTCGGGCATTCCTGCTTTATTATTGAGGGTAATGATAGGATAATCATAGACCCATTCATCACAGGCAACCCTTTATGCAATGAGAAGCCAGAGGATATAAGTGTGGACATAGTTGCAATAACTCACGGTCATGGCGATCATCTTGGAGATGGCATAGAAATAGCCAAAAGGAATGATGCAACACTGGTGGCAATTCATGAAATCGCTCAGTATGCCGCTGGAAAAGGAGCNAAAGCAGAAGGAATAAACATGGGCGGCGGCGTGAAAGTAAAGAATACAGAAATTATAATGACACCTGCCTGGCACTCTTCAGGTTTAGATGAAACAAACTTTGCCATCACAACATGCCCCGCTGGCCTAATAATAGATTCTGGCAAGGTTATTTATCATGCTGGAGACACGGCTCTGTTTTCTGATATNAGGCTGATAGGTGAGTTATACAAACCAGATGTTGCATTGCTTCCAATAGGAGGAAGATATACAATGGGTACAAAACAGGCTGCGATAGCTGCAGAGTGGATAAAAGCCAAGATAAATATTCCGATGCATTACAATACCTTCGATGTTATAAAGCAGGACCCAAATGAATTCAAAAAGCTGGCAGAAGAGAGAGGAGCAGAAGTTATAATATTAAAGCCAGGAGAGGAGATAGAAATTTAGATTATTCCTCTTCCTCTTAAAATCCGCATGCATTCATCAACTATTTCTTCCTTTTCTTTATCTGCATCTATTACGAAAAATCTTTCCTTCTCCTTTTC
>MTNE01000015.1 GCA_002011355.1 Thermoplasmatales archaeon JdFR-43
AAACAATAAAGGATATGGATGATAAAATCCCAGTCATAATAGGGGGACCACATCCAACCCTTTATCCGGAAAAGTCTCTTCATGATATGCCTGCAGACCTGCTTGTTATTGGAGAGGCGGAAAAAAGTATAATCGATTTAACAAAAATTCTTGAAGGGAAACTGGAAGTGGAGGAAGGAAGAGGAATATACTTCAGAAAAAATGGCGAAATACATGCCGCCAAGGAGACAGAAATTGTGAAAGATATAGACACCATTCCATTTCCAGCTCATCATTTAGTGGAGAAATATGATTATGGCTACACTTATGGCTTTAAACTCTTTGAGGGAAAAACAACAGCTGTGCTTACAAGCAGAGGTTGCCCCAGAAAGTGCAGATTCTGCAGCAGGCGATTATTATCAATGGGCAAGTATAGAATGAGAAGCGCTGAAAATGTTGTGGAGGAGATGGAAATGCTATATGAGCAAGGATATAAGAACGTCATAATAGCAGACGACAATTTTATGAGCAGTCGCAAGAGAGTAGAAGAAATAATGGACATGATTATAGAAAAAGGGCTGAATCTCACCCTATTTATCAATGGGGCGAGAGTGGATTCAGCAGATAGAAAATTATATGCTAAAATGTGGAAGGCAGGAGTGAGAATGATATCNTTTGGAATAGANTCGGGTAATCAGGATANCCTNGACTTTTATCTTAAAGGCACGACGCTTGAGCAAATAAGAAGGGCTGTTGAATTGAGCAGAAAAACAGGATTTTTTACAGTGGGCACCTTCATAATAGGCGCTCCCTTTGAAACAGAGAAACATATAAAAAATACAATAAAATTTGCATGCTCTCTGCCATTAGACATGGCTGAGTTTTTCATTCTCCGCTACATGCCTGGCTCGCAGCTATGGGACGAAGCAATCAAAGAAGGCAAAATCAAGGAAGATGAATATTTGGTAGAGAGTGATTGCAGGAAAGGTCTTGGATTATTTACACAAGAAGAGTTAATGAAATGGAAGAAAATAGCATATAGAAAATTCTATTTCCGCCCATCATATATTGCAGGAGAGGCAATTAAATTTCTTTCCAGATTTGATGCTCGCTTGATAAAAGCTGGCTTTTCCATGCTGAAAATATTGCTATATAGAACAGAGAAAGAGGAAGAAGTGTGGCGATCTCTGCAGGCTTAAAGCAGTGCCTCCTCAATCATCTTTTTATCCAGTTTCGATATAATTAAAGGAGGAGAAGTTGCTCCTTCTGGCTTCTCCACTTCCTTTACTTCCTTTACTTCTATTTTCACATCCTCGCCAGCAAGTTTTTCATAATTTTTCTTGATTTCCTTCAGCAGTGTTTCCACATCTACGCCTTTGTTTCTTTCCTCCTCATCTATTTCTATTCGAATCTCTATATCATCTATGGCTTTCTGAACAAACTGGAATCTTTTGATCTGATATGTGCCATATTTGTTTGCAGCTTCTGCCAGAGGCATTGGAATAGTAGCAGGAGGAAATATTTTTCCACTTGGCAGAATAATTGCATCTCTTTTTCTTCCCTCCAGATTTTTGAGCAATGGAGTATGCATGCCACAATCACAATACTCTCCAGTAAGAGAGGCGATATCGTTTAGCCCAGTATACCTTATTATAGGTGTACCTCCTGGATATAGCCTTGTTATAACAAGGCTTCCAAATTCTCCTTCTTCAACTGCCTCTCCATTTTTATCTAAAATTTCTACATGCACAAAGTCGCTATTTATATGAAAGCCACCGTGTAAGCATTCAAAGGCTATTGTACCTCCTTCAGTTGTTGCATACAGATTGAAAACTTTCGTTCCAAAAGCCTCTCCTATATAATTGCGCGAATAATCATCCAAAACCTCTCCACTAGATATTATATATTTTGGATTAACCTTCTTTCCCATCCCTTTTCTTTTAAGTGTTGCTATGCCCATTAAAACACTTGTATAACCAATAAGCAGCTCTGGCTGAAATTCCTCCATTTTTTTGAGCAAATTTTTTGCTTCCTCGCCTGTATACAAATTCTGATAATTATCCAGAGAAAAGAAAGTTGAAAGATTTTTCAGCAACCCCTTTTTCAGGCATTCTTCATCAGTTGTCTTTGGAACAGAAAAGTCTCCTATGTTGGTTATCTTTGTCTTCCTCCAGTGCATTCCATATGCCTTAAGCTGTCTCACTCCTCCTAAAGCTTCTATTACAAGATATTCCATATCTTTATACATCATTACAGGCCTGCCAGAAGAGCCAGAAGTGCCTACAAGAAATGCTTTTTCCTTATTATAGCCAACAGGGACAATATCATCAGGGAAGCCCTTTATCAAATCCTCCTTTGTAATTAAAGGCAATTTATGCAAATCATCTATGCCACGAATATCATCTAGATGAACGCCAGCTTCCTTATACTTGCGATGGTATAGGGGGGCGCGATAAGCATATTTCAATGCTCTTCTCAAAGCTTTATCCTGATATCTTTTAATCTCTTCAGGCTTAAGCTT